>JBDOMX010000080.1:0-2504 GCA_039831615.1 Planctomycetaceae bacterium | reverse complement strand
CTTGGAGTTGTTCGAACCCGTACCAGGCTTCGAGGAGCTCGCCCACGTTGTTCTTCCACGGATGATCGATACCTCGGTCCTTTTCGGGGCGGTCGTGGACCAGGTCCCAGCGAGATGTCACAGAGCTCATACGGTCGTCGATGTTCTGTTGCAGCGATTCGATCGAAACGCCGTCCGTGTTCAGAACCGCCCCCCGTAACAACTGAGCCAGGTCGGCGGCCTCGTTGCCGTCGGGTGTCACGGCGGTCAGTGTACCCGGGAGCGCGGCCTGGGGAGCGATCAGGATGTTGCGCCACGTACCGGGTTTGAGTGTGAGGACCTCCGCGAGTTGGGTATCCACGTCCGTCGGATCCGTAACGGAATCTCCGGACGGTAAAACCAGTTCGCTACGGCTGTCGGGCCCCCAGGACTTTGTGATTCGATACGTTTTACTGTCTGCATCGCACTCCAGTTCCACGCGAAAGTTGTCACCACCACCGCGCGGTACATACTGTTGCAGCTCCTTTGTCCAGTAGGTTTTTGTGAAACGCGTCGATTCGAACAGCACGGCCAGGAGAGCTCGAACCAGAGTGCTTTTGCCCGCTTCGTTGGGGCCCAGCACGACGTTCATACCGGGTTCAAAACGGAAACGGCCGTCGGTGACTCCGGCGAAGGGATGCAGTTGGATGGAGCGGAGAGCCACTAACGGGCCTCCTGGATCATCTCGTAAGCCAGTTGCAGGGCCAGTGGATCGCCGGCGGGACCCCCGAGTTCGCTGAGCAGGCGATGTGGGAAGGAATCCTGCGTAAACTCCGCATCGATGTCGTCCTGTCGAACCGCTCTGAGGACCTCGGTGTCGTCGAATTCCAGGTGTTCCACACAAGTGGCCAGTTGATCGTGCAGGGTTCCCAACTGCTCAAACAGGTCCCGCTCCAGCCGGCCGCAGAGTTTCAGTTTGACCAATTCTCGACCGGTGCGATAACTTTCGAACAGTTTGCGGAGTGCCTTGATATGGGTTTCGGATCTCAGTTCGCAATCCGAGAGCTGTTGGGCATCCAGGCTGCGGAAACGAAAGGTCCCGGTCGACAGCGATCGATATTCCAACTGGCCGTCTTGGCTGACTTCGATGACCCAGGCGTGACCACCGTGGCGACAATCGAATCCGTCGGGTTCCGGCGTCGACGGATAGAACAGTCTTCCATCGCGACCGGCATCCACGTCGGGAAACCGCACATGCGTGTGTCCCAGCAGCCAGGCGTGCACATCGATGCCTTCCAGTTCGGCTGCGGTCATGGGAAAGTAATCCTTGTTGAAATCGGGCGACAAGCCGTCCAGGCTGCCGTGGGCGATCCCCAGTCGGATCTTGTCCGTGGCCTCCGAATCGATGGCGTCTGCGATCCAACCGACAGCGTTTTCGGACGAATGCTTCGAAGTGCACACACCGGGGTACAGAATCGCGGGCAGGTCCCATGCACTGAGGTCATAAGGCTGTTGTTGCTGTAGCAGCAGATGTCCTTCGCCCAGTGCGTCGGCAAACGTGGGCCACAGCGGGTCATCGGTTTCCTGCAGGTAGTCATGGTTGCCGGGCAGCACGGCCACCAGACCTTCGAAGCGTGTCAGAGCCTCGGCGGTCGCTCGGATGCTGGCTTTCGAAACACGCACGCTGTCGAACAGGTCGCCGGCGATGACGAACAGGTCGCATTGTTCCCGGTTGGCCAGGTCCGCCATCCGCGAAACCACGGCCACTCTTTCGGCCACCAGCTCTTGTTGCAGTGTCTCGGAATAACCTCTCGTAAATTTCAGGCCCACGTGAACGTCGGCGGTGTGGAACACACGCATGGACAGGTCCTTTGTCGATCGGGGATGTTTGCATTGGGCTTAGGGTGTGTGCGCGTCGCTGCGGTACATCAGATGCAGCAACATCTTGGCGCGTGACGCGGCGACATACAGTTCGCGCGCGCGTTGTTCGGATTGGGGCCGCTGAAACCCCGACAGGATGGCGCAGTCGGTCTCGAGACCTTTGAAGCGGAACAGCGTCGCGTAGCGGACGGCGTCCTTGGGGATGCTGCCGCTTGCCTCGTCGACGATGCGGATGCCTTTGAGAATCGACTTGTCTGCGAAGGGGGAATTCTCGAAGCGGTAGCGTCCGATGATCACGATGCGTTGTGGATCGATGTGTTCCCTGGTGATCAAGTTCTGCAACGTGTCGCTCGTGACTTCAAGCTCTTCTTCTGGCGAAGAGATCACATGTTCCACGGGTGAAATTCCATCAGCCACAAATCCGGCGGAGTGGGCGTCGATGTCCGCCAGTTCATTCACGTAGTCGGCGATGCGGTTCGTGTTGCGACAGTTGACATCCAGCAGCATGGACGGATGGGTGAAAGGCAGTTCATTCTCGCGATCGAAGATGTTCTGCTTGGGATCGTGAAAGATGTAGAAAAAACTTGTCGCGCTGTCGGCCAGGAGATGTTCGATCGGAATCCACCAGTCGGTACTGAAATCCTGGGCTTCGTCAACAATGATCG
>JBDOMX010000638.1:0-2504 GCA_039831615.1 Planctomycetaceae bacterium | reverse complement strand
CAATCATGGCATTCCCTGCTGAGAAGTGGACATCATTCGAAGCTCGGATTATGGCCCGTCACACGAACTCGCGCAAGTCATCCTCTTCTCCGTAAATTACCCGAAATGCGCGCCCCGTCTGCATGCCAGCCTGAGTAAGAATCGTCGAGTTGACAGCTTCCTGCAATCAACATCGTCAAACTTCAGGGAGTGCAGCGGATGGTTGGAGGAACCAACCTGCAGCTGGTCGCTCGATGACCTTCCTTTGCCCCAGTGGGGAGCAGGGAAGACTTCGAGCCATCGGCGGGCGTCGAATTGAGTATGGTGCACCCGCACGATTATTCCTTCGAATGACTTTGAGTCTGCCCGAGTTGATGAGATGATCTGTCATCGGCACCAGGACTGTTTCAACCAGTTCCCAGTCATTCGAACCGGAGGTTAACCTCATGCGATCGTATTCAGCTGTGCTGGCCTTCCTGTCTGCGTCAACGTTTCTCATTCATGATGCTGGCGCTCAGGACGCATCAGAGCTGATCACACGGGCAAAGCTCCAGCGCGGAATCTGTTGTGTGGTCGGAGCCGGAGACGGAAAACTTCCGCTGGATCTTGCCCGCAACAGCGAGATGCTAATTCACGTCCTCGAGTCCGACGCGGATGCCGTCGCACAACTTCGCAGACAGGCAGGCGAGGCAGGGTATTCGATCCAGCGGTTCCTGGTAGAACAAGATGACCTGTCCACTCTTCCCCATGCCGACAATACGCTTGACCTTGTCATTTCGAGTCAGGCGAATCTCCTTGACTCACTCAAAGCCAGCGACGTGCTGCGTGCGCTGCGACCGGAAGGGGTGGCCATCGTCGGAGGCATGCAGGCCCGGGCGGCACTCCGCACCTGGACATCAGAAGTAGACAGGGCGAAATCATGGTCGGACACGCAGGGTGATTGGGTGCAGTTCTCAAAACCCATTCCGCCCGGTCTTGGCGAGTGGTCGCACTGGGAAAAGTCCGCCGACAACAACCCGGTCTCAGACGACACGTTGATTAAGGCCCCGTACATGACACAGTGCATGGCCAAACCCTGGTACATCGGGATGCCGGCGGTGACAACAGCCGCTGGTGGCAGAACGTTTCTGGCCATGGGGCACATCGCCCATCACAAGCGCGAATGGGGATCGCTCAATCGGCTCATTGGGCGAAACGGGTACAACGGCACCGTTCTGTGGGAACGGAAGCTGCCGGACGATTATCTGGTCCATCGTTCGGCATTCATCGCGACGAAGGACACCTTCTATATGATCAACGGTGATCATTGCCTGCTGCTCGATGCAAAGACCGGCGAGGAGCAGGGCCGAATTCGCGTTGAAGACTTTCCAGGCAGCTGGAAATGGATCGCTGTCAGGGACGGGATTCTTTACGCACTGGCCGGCGAAGCCGGGGATGGTGTCGAACTCGTCAAGGGCAACCGCGCCCACGGCGGCTGGAGCTGGGCGGATCTCAGCAAGGGCTATTACGGGAAGCGGATTCCGCATGGCTTCGGTGATGTGCTGTTAGCTTACGACCTTGAAAATCAGCAAGAGCTCTGGAAACACACGGAGGAATCTTTGATCGATTCCCGCGGACTGGCGATCCGGGACGACAAGTTCTACCTGTATTGCCCGGATCGACACTTTCGGGCGATCGACTGCGTGACCGGCGATGTGCGCTGGACCAGCAGTGACCTGGAGATGCTCAATCTCATCGAAAAGCCAGGGAAAGGCCTGACGTCAACGCCTGGCTGGCGGACACAAACACTGGTCGTGGCGACTCCTGAGACCCTGATCATCCAGGGACAGACCAGAATGAACGTGATTGCGCTTTCCACCGCGTCTGGTTCACTGCTCTGGCACAAACCGAAGGTCACCAACAATCCGAATGCGATTTACGTTGATAACAAAGTGATTTTGGGAGTCGGCGAGGGAGGCAGCCATCTGGTGATCGACCCCACCACCGGCAACGTGGAGGATGACCTTGGATTCTTCAAGCGGGCGTGTACCCGGCTCACGGCAAGTACAGACTCCTTCTTCGTTCGAGGTGAAGGAATGGCTCGATTCGACCGTGCCAGCAAGACACTTCAGGTGGACGGTGCCGTCCGACCTGCCTGCAATGATGGCGTCATCCCGGCACACGGCCTGATCTATCTCGGTCCCTGGGCCTGCGATTGTAATTTGTCCCTGATCGGCAACGTGGCCCGATGTTCTGCCGGTGATTTTCGCTTTGACCACCAGGCACGAGACGAGGATCGGCTGGAGGTCGCCGAACACGCTGGCCGTGTCAGCACTTTTGAAGTCACCGATGGTGACTGGGCCACGTACCGCGGGAATCTGAACCGTTCGGCCTCAACGACAGTTCCCGTCCAACAGGTGAAGTCTCTGCATTGGCGCTACCAGCCGAATCGCGCCCATGTCCCGACCGACCTCTGTTCAGCCGGTGGGCTGGTTTTTCTGGGCGGCGAAGATGGTCAGGTGCGCGCGATCGACGACGACACCGTC
>JBDOMX010000985.1:0-2506 GCA_039831615.1 Planctomycetaceae bacterium | reverse complement strand
GGAACGATTGGCAGCAGTCTTGAGGATTGGAAAGTCGGACCAGAAATCGTCCCCAAGATTTCTTACCCGTGCCTCTTTAACATCTACGACGACAAGGAACTGATTTACTACCGCACGGACGGTCACACCAGTTCGTGGACCTACCGGATCTCCGATGACAATGGTAAAACCTGGACCGGACCAGACAACGATGTGACTGACATGGATATCAACGGTCGGCGTGATTGGTCATCCTACCAGACCAAATTACTCAGCAAGGACGGCAAATTCCTGCATGTCGCCTTTATGACCTACGATGATGTAAAGACCGACGATCCCGAGAAGACCGAAGCTGAAAGGTTTTACAATCCGCGTTACGACAAAACCGTGAGCAATGAATGGAAATACAACCTCTACCACATCAAGATCAATGTGCGGACCCATGAGGTTACCAACACCGATGGTGATGTCATGAAGACCCCCATGGATATCGACTACGCCGATTCCAACTGCCGCATCTGGGACACCACCTGGCGCGGCGCTGGTGTTCCGCCAACCATTGTCCTCGATGAAAAGGGAGCCCCGGCCTTCCTTCATGTGCTTTCCAGCGAAGCAACAGAGGAGGACCTCGATTACTATTATGTGAGACGGGTAGAGGGGAAATGGGAACAGACCCGCATCACCGATTCCACCCACCAATGGAATAGCTGCCACTTGAGTCTCGACGCCGCCGGCAAACTGCACGCCTACCTGGTGGTTGGTGACGGTTACCTCAAGACCGACGGCTACATGGACAAACACGGCGGCGGCCGAATCGAAGAGTGGATTTCCTCCAACAAAGGAAAGACTTGGAAAATGGCTCGTGATTTGACGCCTGGCAGGGCCGATTACCCGGGTTGGAGATTCAACAATATACAGCCCGTCCGAAGACCCGGCGGAGAAATTGTCGACGGAATGCTCCTCTTCTACGGCTGGGGGGACCGGAATGCGCCGGAAGCTCGTGCGTTCCTGTTAGACGAGCGGCTTCGATGATTTGTTCGGCACTTGAATTTCACTGAATCGCAACGATGCCCCGACTGGTTTACCCGTAATGTCCAGAAATACGATTACAACAGTATGCGTGGATAGTCAGTCTGTTGGGAGAGGGTAATTGAGGGCGGATTCTGATCGTATTTTTGTGTTCGGAGCCCGGGGCCGTGATCCACGGTCGTCCGTCTCTATTCACGAGGAAGTTCCTGGCGGATCTGGAAAGTGGGGGAGTGAAGTCGGTCCCGCTACCTGCACGTTCTCCGAATTTGAATGCATTTGAGGAATGGTTCGTAAGCTCGATCAAATCAGAATGTCTTGAGCGGATGATTCTCATTGGGCAGACCTCCTTGAGACGTGCGGTTGACCAGTTTGTGGAACCCTGCCTCTGGGAACGGAATCACTAGGGATTGGAGAATAACATCATTGAGCCCGAATCCCGATTGGCGGTCAAGGAAGGGTGAACTGCCGCGTGCGGCTTGGCGGCTTGCTACGCGATTATTGCCGCGAGGCGATATGAAACCGACGATTCCAGGTTTTGGACACTACGGGGTGGCTGGGACATGGTCACATGCTGGGCCGGCACGACGGTGCGCGTCAGTGGGGAGCGGTGCAGTGGGAGAGTCGTTATTCGATCACGACGCTTGAGGCGCGCCATTTCAGCCATAGGCCCTTTTTACTGAAGACGGTTCCATTCGGAACATTCATGTTGTTTCGGATCATGATGACGTCGTTACCTTGACCCGACGTCACATCGATGGCTCGTTGCAGGGTTTGCACCCGGGTCGCGTAGGTTCTCCCATTGAAGGCATCGTTTCCGGCACTGCTGACGAAGAATCCCTCGCCGCGACACTCAGGGTCCCGAGCGCTGTTGAAGGATTCGATGATGGCCTGGCGCTGGTCCCAAACGAAGATGTCCTGTGGTGCGTGGTAGGACATGATGTTGTCGATGAGGTTGTCGCGCGTCTCCTGGGTTTCGCCCGGGTAGCGCGCGTTGATATCCGTGGCGGTGGCGTCGGCATCGTCATCAAGAGTTTCGTCAAATCCGTCACCGTCTGCCCAGTCGTCGAGATCCGAGTCGCTGTCCCCACTATGGGTGTGAGCAAGGCTGAGGAAGTGCCCGATCTCGTGTATGATGAGTTCTTGGTAGGCCCCGGCTCCCATCGTGATGGCGCGCCGACCTCCGCCTGGGCTCGAACAGTAGCCCGACCTCGAGTCATTGAGATAGATGTTGATCGCGTCGTCGTGCCACTTCCAGGTTGTCTTGTCGGCGATTGCGGCGTCCTCGACATCATTGCGAAAGGCGGAGGTGCGGGCGTCGCCGGTAAACCACGAGTTTGCGAAGCCCGAAAGGGTGTAAACCGTATTGCCTCGCAGCGAGAGCCGGAAGGAGTAGCCCTTCGCAGCAAGTCGCTCGTTGGTGAGCGCAATGTTGTCGCGCACGTCCTGCTCGGAGTTGAGGTTCACGCCCGTGGTGCCGATTGTGTTTGAGTTGCTGGGC
>JBDOMX010000414.1:0-2507 GCA_039831615.1 Planctomycetaceae bacterium | reverse complement strand
CCACGGCCACATACCTGAGTTGCCGTGGCTGCCGACCGAAGACATCATCTTGACGAAGAGATTGCCATCCGCATCGACGGCCAAACCGTTAACCGGCGCGCGATAGGGCATGACGACCACGCTGCCGGTGTAGGGGCTGCCACCAATCATCCGCCCAAACCGAACCTTCATTCCTGCTCGGACTCGTACTTGGAACGGTCCGCCAACCGCCGGCTTGCCCAGGTCATCGTTACCGTCCCATGGGATTTCTTGAATCAGTCCGGTCTTCAGTGGCGGTGGCGGTGGGTTCTTGCCGCCCAGCACTCCGGCAGCCAGGTGTCGAACGACGTTGGCTTTCGCGTCGAGGATGGCAACTTCGACATCAGTTGTGCTCTTCACGGAAAAGGAGACCGCCGTCTTGCCGCTTGAATGAGTCACACGTGGCGAACGAACAAATCTCGCCTCGTCAGCCCATGAGTAGCCAAACGAGCAGAACGTCACGCTCAAAAAAATTGCGCCAGTAGTCCTGACACTGCTCGCGGTACTCATCGTATTTCGTCCCGGTTAAGGAATGGCAATGGTCAAGAAGCCGGCCATCGCTAGCAACTCGGACCTCCCAACGCCTGACAAGAGAACAGAATTGTGCAGTACAGAATAATGACGTCTCTATTCTATTGGGCACATTTTAATGATTTTGTACGACATGAGTTTGTGCGACACCCTTAGTTCCTTTCCGGCGAGACGCAACGCGGTTAGATTTTACGCATCGAGAAGGCTTGGTGGACCAAACTGTGATCGAAAACAATTGCTGGAGCCCCGTGATGGTCGCTGGCGGCGACGGTTCAATCACCGATCCGATGGTGTCGTTCGCTGGCCAGTGGGTGTACTACACGCATATTTATAACTTGCAGAAAGCCAGCCAGTGGAATCCGACCAAGCAAGGCGCGGACATCTTCAAGATCCACTTCAAAACTCGCAAAGTTGTGTGGCTGACAAATCAGAGGTTCTCACCAAACACGGGTGCTGCCGATTGGTCGAGTGACTTCCGCACGCCGGAACAAGGCAAGACGCATATCGACTACGGCGTGTACAACATCGGACCGCGTCCCCAACCAAACCAACTCGTTTGGCTCTCGCAAAACCCGACCCAATCAACTGGGACATCTCGCCAGACGGAAAACCCTCTACGCCCAACCGATGAGCGGCAATGGCCTGTTTGCGTATGACCTGACCATCGAAGGCAGCACGCTACCTGGCCGATTCTTGGGAACGCTGATTCGGGGCGCAAAGAGTACCGATTGTCGTGCCATGTGTGTCGGTCCCTCGGGAGCGGCGTGGTGTGCGGTCACGGAAAAGGTGGACGGTATCAATCTGTTGCATCTGGTTCGTTATCGACCGCGCGACAAAGCACCAGTCGATCTGGGTGCGGTCGCCGTTCGCAATCTCGGCTTTAGCGACTTCAAGGGAAAAGATGACAAGCCGCTGCCATTCCACGGCGGCTTTACCAAATTGAAAAATGAAAAAACAGTCACGCGCTACGTCATACTTGGAGTGTGTGAAACCAAGGACGGCAACGTCAATATCCTGGCACTGCATCCGTACAGTGTGCTGCAATTCCGAGTCGCGGATATTTCGGCGGCCGGTTCCTAATCGATCGATCGAGTTGTTTTACGTTGAAGCCTTAGCGCAAGTCTTGAAGTTGCGCTAACCGCGTAGCGATGTCAGCATGTAGCTGTCGGCGCACTCGGACACCAGGCACGCAATTGCCATTGACGCTCCGCCAGCGAAAGCCGATAACTCGCCCGCAATTTCACCCCGACAGGAGCTGCGCGATGCAGACTGCGTCCACCGTCTATGCGACTCTCCTTGCATTCATCCTTGTCGCCGCCACGTCCGCGGCGCCACCCATTGGTTGGCGGAATGATGGCACAGGAAAATTCCCAACGTCAAATCCCCCGATCAACTGGGCGGCCGAAGAAAACATCGTCTGGCGGACCGTAATGTCCGGCCGAAGTCTGGCTTCCCCAATCATTGTCGGAGACCGAGTCTTCGTGACCGCCGAACCTGCTGAACTCATTTGTTTGTCGACGAAAGACGGGAAGAGACTTTGGCAGCGATCCCAGCAATACATGGACGTGTTCGAAAAATCCAAAGCCGAACGCATTGAGAAGAATCTGGCACTAGCCCGGGACTTCGGTAAAGAAGTCGGCGCCTTGCACCGCGAACGCGACGCTGCCCACAAAGCCAACGACGCCGAAAAACAGAAAGAAATCGAAGAACGGATCAGGGGCCTCCGCGAACGCATCACCACACTGACTGTCTTTCCTTCGATGCCCGGTGGAGACACCGCGAATACCGGCAGCACACCGACCAGTGACGGCAAGAACGTATTCGCCGTGTTCGGCACTGGCATCGTCTCGTCGCACACCCTTTCGGGCGAACGCAATTGGATCAAATTTGTCGAGGCTCCCAGTTCCGGACACTGTGCGTCACCGCTGCTAGTCGATGGCAAACTGATCGTCCATCTG
>JBDOMX010000530.1:0-10983 GCA_039831615.1 Planctomycetaceae bacterium | reverse complement strand
CCGGGACTGACCAAAAACCACGGGGAACCCGCGAAAACAGCCACGGCTTCCAGTCGTAGTCGGGCCGGTATTCGTGGACCGCAGTCAGGATGGAGCCGCGGTACCGATTCAACAGCAAGGTGGCTCCGTGATTCTCAACGAACGATTGCTGTGACACCTGGGTACCAGTCCTGCTCGTCCTGAATACCCAGCCTCAATTCAAGCCACTTCATGTAAGATCGTCGATTCTCTGACTGGTGCCAGAACTTTGCCGGTGTCTTCGAGAACAGCCATGGAATCCATTCGTACTGCGGGCGGAAGTCCTGCATTGCCACGAGCACCGATGCTCGACAAATCCTGTTAAGCAACGATCCTCCGTGATTCTGATTGAAATGCACATTGACGACTTGATACCAGTCGGGTGTCCTGACATAGCCAAGGCGTTCTCCGAGCCATTCCAGATACGCCACTCGATTTTCGCGCGCGTTCCAAAAACCGTTGGGGACACGCCCTGACAGCCAGAGTTGATCGCAGTGAGGGTCCGGGGGTTCAGAAGGAAGCATGACGATCTTTCTATCTTGAAGTGGCCACAAAGAGATCACTCGGACCACGTTGATTCCAATGCCGGCTCGGTTCTTGTGCCAACGCATTTCCAGCTGGCTGGATGAGTCGCATTTCAATTTAGTTGGTGCACGGACGTTCAGGGTTTCGATCGTTTCTATTTCTTCACGATGTTCGCCCTGAGTATGAGTCGCTGCAACGTGCCGTTTAACTCAAATATATTCACGTTTTTTCCGAATTCTCGTCAGATGAACCACTTTGCATTCCGTGCTGGACGTGTCCGCTGAATCAGGCATGTGCGAGCGCGGACAGTGCGTCAGTACTTTCGCACAATTCAGAAAAGCCAATCCGTCTGATTTGCTCAGTGGAGTGTCGCTGGAGGGCGGTGCGCTTGCTGAGAACCCGGGAGTGGACGACTGCTCAGGTGGCAATTGTGCTCTGAACCAATCCGCATCCGCTGAGGACATGGCGCACGAACTTCGGCAGGTCGACGGTTTGATGATCACATGATGTGGGGCTGATGCGACTGTTGAAATGAAGCTCATGGTGGACACGACGCATTTCGCAACCGCTCGCGATCTGGCAGAGGTTTCTCGCGAAAACCTGATTACTCAGGTATCCTGGCTGATTCCTGACAAATAGAACACGACGGGCGGCGGAGGCGTGCCGATCGGGGCATCACGGACTGAACGCCGGGCACGCCGGTGACATCGCCATTGGTAATGCTTCGACAACTCGAACACGTTGGTGAATCGTTCCGAAGCTGGAGGTCGTCATGGGGAGGAATGTTCCCGTTGCTCTGCTGTGGCTTATCTGGCCGATGGTACATGCCAATGGTGAGATTGAATTCAACCGGGACGTGCGTCCGATTCTGTCGGAGCATTGCTGGCGGTGCCATGGCTTCGATGAACAGGCTCGCCAGTCGGACCTCCGTCTTGACGTTCGAGAGGATGCCTTAAGAGTCACCAGGTCGGGAGCTGTGGCCATCGTGCCTCACGTGCCACACGACAGCGAACTCGTCGCACGAATCACGGCAACGGATGAGAGTCTCCGGATGCCGCCGCTGGAGACTCACAAGACCCTGTCGGCACAGCAAATTCAGACGCTCGTGCAATGGATCGAAGAAGGCGCTACGTATCAAACGCACTGGTCCTTCCAGCCCATTGCGAGGCCTCCGGTTCCGCACACCACCGGAGTCGCGAACCCCATTGATGGTTTCGTGGCGGCTCCACTGAAGCAGCATGAGATTAACTTCGCTCCGCAGGCAGCCGCCGAGAAATTGTTGAGGCGTGTCAGTTTTGATCTTACCGGCCTGCCTCCAACCGTTGAGGATGTGGAACGGCGGCATACAGAAACCTACGAACAGTCGGTCGACCGCTTGCTGTCTTCACCTCACTTCGGCGAAAGGATGGCTGTCGACTGGCTGGATGCCGCTCGCTTTGCCGATACCAACGGCTACTTCGGCGACAAGCCAAGGAAAATGTGGCTGTGGCGTGATTGGGTGATCGACGCCTTCAATCGCAACATGCCGTTCGACCGGTTCACCGTCGAACAACTGGCGGGTGACCTGCTGCCCCATGCGACTGTCCGGCAGCGTGTTGCGACGGGATTCAATCGCAATCACATGTCCAACAATGAATCAGGCATCATCGACGAAGAATACCGTATTGAATACGTGATTGACCGTATCGACACCACGATGACCACATGGCTTGGACTCACCGTTGGCTGCGCTCAATGTCATGACCACAAGTATGATCCGATCACGCAGCGAGAATACTACCGATTGTTCTCGTTCTTCAACAATGTGCCGGAACGTGGCCTGCTGGTTGGCAATGATCCTGCCCCGGTGATGTCAGTGCCCACACCCGACCAGGAACGCCAACTGGTCGAACAGGCTGCCGCAACCGCCGCTGCGGTGAGTGCATTCAAGCCATACCACGACGAACTCATCCCGCAAATCCTGGCGTGGGAATCCGGCGCGATCGACACGTTGCCGGTGCCTCCGCAACAATCAGTGGTGTTGCACGAGACGTTCGACGACCGCTTGTCTGTGACGACACGTTCGATCGGAACCCGATTGGAGTTTTCGTCCGGAGTTCGAGGCAGGGCGGCAAAGTTTGATGCGACTCAACACGCTGAGGCGGTCATGCCGGAGTTCGCGGCTGATGCCCCCTGGTCAATTGGCCTGTGGGCGATGCCCGACGGTGCACTCAGTTGCGTACTGTCCAAAATTGAACCGCAGGGGAATCGTCGCGGGATCGAAATACTGTGGCAGAAGGGGCGACTGATCGTCAATCTCGTATCCTGCTGGGGTGTCAGCAGCATCGAAATGGCGACTGTCGATCCGGTGCGGGCGAAGGAGTGGCATCACCTCGTCGTCAGTTACGACGGATCGAAACGGGCTGACGGCATCCGCGTGATGATCGATGGAACGATCGTTCCTGTGGACGTCAGACGCGACTCTCTGAATGGAAGTCTGGCCACCACGGAGCCACTCCGTATCGGTCGTCGTGATTCCGGTTTGGGGTTTTACGGACGTATTGACGAACTGCGACTGTTGTCCACGACCGTAACGGAGGCGACCGTTGCCCACTGGTGTCAGGGCGAACGGATTCGCGGCATCATTGAGACTCCGCCGGCCGAGCGTCCCGAACGCGACGCCGAAATCCTGTTCGAGTATTACGTTGATCAGTTTGCCAGTCAGGAAACGCGTGACGCTCGCGATCGGCTGCGGCGAACGCGGGACGCCGAACGTGAACTCAAAGCGTCCATTCCCACGACGCTGGTCATGGAGGAGATGCCCGAGCCTCGCGTAACTGCGATTCTTGCACGAGGCCAATACGACCAGCCCGGTGAAGCCGTTCAATCAGGCATTCCTGCGGCGCTGTCAGCATGGCCGGTGAATGCCCCGCCCAACCGACATGGATTCGCTGAATGGGTCATAGCGGACGACAACCCACTGACCGCCCGTGTTGCCGTCAACCGACTGTGGGCCCAGTGTTTTGGCGAAGGACTGGTACGCACGATGAACGACTTCGGCACGCAGGGAGACGTTCCAACTCACCCCGAGTTGCTGGACTGGCTGGCTGGCACCTTTCTGGAGAGCGGGTGGGACGTTAAAGCACTGCTTCGCTTGATCGTCACATCTCAGACGTATCGGCAGAGTTCGCAGTACCGGTTCAGGGGACTGGAGTTACTCGACCCTGAAAACCGGCTCCTGGCGCGAGGTCCCAGTTTCCGCATGTCGATGGAAATGATTCGTGACCAGGCCATGGCAGCGTCCGGACTGCTTGTTCGACGCATCGGTGGACCGAGCGTCAAACCATATCAGCCGCCCGGGCTCTGGGAAGAAGTCTCGTACAACGGTGAGGAGACGTACATACCGGCCCAAAACGAAGACCTGTGGCGACGCAGTCTGTACACCTTCATCAAGCGTCAGGCTCCGCCTCCGTCCCTGCTGCTTTTTGACGGGCCGACGCGCGAAAAATGTACGGTCCAACGGGCGCGGACCAACACGCCACTCCAGGCACTCGTGCTGCTCAACGGCAAGACCTACACCGAAGCCGCCCGGGCGCTCGCGGCACTCACTCTGAAAACGGGGCAACCGGATCACGAAAGCCTGCAATACCTTTGGCGCCGCGTTCTCTCTCGATCGCCCGGCGTTGACGAGTTACAGACGCTCGAAGGTCTGCTCCAGCGACAACGAAAACGATTTGCAGCCGATCCCGCTGCAGCCGACGATCTTATTGTGACGGGAGCATCCCGGAAGGAGGTGGCGATGTCCCCACAGGAACTGGCCAGCTGGACGGTTGTCGCCCACACGATCCTGAATCTGGACGAAGCCATCATGCGACGATGACGGTCCACCCACACCGCAGGCGATGGGCAGACGGGAGCCTCGAATGACTGCATCAATGCAAATACGAAAAGAAGACGTGATGTCCGACGCCAGGAACCGTCGTGCTTTTTTGTATCAATCGGGCGTGAGCGTGGGCGGGATCGCTCTGGCGTCTCTCTCGCAGAGCCCAATGTGTGTCGCTGAATCGACACATTTCCCGGCCAAAGCCAGACGAGTGATCTCGTTGTTCATGCACGGCGGGCCGTCACAGCTCGATTTGTTCGACCATAAACCTGAACTCAAACAGCGGCGTGGTGAGGAACTGCCTTCATCTGTTCGAGGAGACCAGCGGCTGACAGGGATGACAAGTGGCCAGGACTCATTTCCGATCACGCCTTCGATCTTCTCATTCGCGCAGCACGGCCAGGGCGGTGCCTGGGTCAGCGAGTTACTTCCTCGTACAGCGCAAATGGTCGACGAGCTGTGCATCATCCGCTCCCTGAACACAGAAGCGATCAATCACGATCCTGCCGTGACACTGATGCAGACCGGTCACCAGCAGGCGGGCCGCCCCAGCTTTGGAGCCTGGGCCAGCTATGGACTTGGCAGCTCAAACCGTGATCTGCCGGCGTTCGTGGTCCTCATCTCCAGGGGCAGTGCCGCGCGGCCGGCCGATCCCCTGTACTCACGGCTCTGGGGGACAGGCTTCCTGCCCTCGAATCACCAGGGGGTGGCGTTGCGAAGTGGCCGGGACCCTGTGCTGTATCTGTCGAATGGTCAGGGGATCGATGCGGCGACACGGCGAGATCAACTGGATGTCATTGCGGGCCTGAACGAACTGCAACTCGACGAGCAACGAGATCCGGAGATCGCCGCCCGGATCTCACAATACGAAATGGCCTTTCGCATGCAGTCCGCCGTCCCTGAGGTCACAGACCTCAGCGGAGAGACGCAACAGACGTTCGAAGCTTACGGAGCCGCGTCACGGCAACCGGGTTCGTTTGCCGCCAATTGTCTGTTAGCCCGGCGCATGGCGGAACGTGATGTTCGATTCATTCAGCTGTATCACCAAGGCTGGGATCAGCACTATAACCTGCCCAGCGATTTGCGCCTGCAGTGCCATGACGTGGATCAACCAGCGGCTGCTCTGATCAACGATTTGAAACAGCGGGGTCTGCTGGATGACACGCTTGTCGTCTGGGGGGGCGAATTCGGTCGGACGACCTATAGCCAGGGTCAGCCTGAAGCGACGAATTACGGCCGTGACCATCACGGTCGCTGTTTCACCGTGTGGATGGCGGGTGGAGGTGTGAAGCCCGGAATGGTCCACGGCGCGACGGATGAATTCTGCTACAACGTGGTCGCCGACCCGGTTCATATTCATGATCTCAACGCCACGATGCTGCATCTGCTCGGCTTCGACCATGAACAACTGACGTATCGCTATCAGGGGCGACGTTACCGGCTCACCGACGTTCACGGCAGAGTTGTCAGTGAGATCCTGGCCTGAGCACGAGCAACACATGACCACGTCGCTTCCTCCAGACGTGCCACTGGCTCCAGGACATGATGTTGCCCCGGTCAGCCGCTCGAGCGAATTGTCAAATGCATGAAGACCGATTGACTCGATGTCGCAATCGTCGCCTGTCACTGGCTGGGAAAACATTGTTGGCCAGGGACGCGATCGCTGCCGACGAACTGGCTCGAGTTGCCGGGATTCTGCGTCCTGACACGGCGAATTGTCCCCTGCCAGTGGACCGGGGTCGTGCGACAAACGGGCGATCCGTCAAGTGCGACTTCATCCGCAAAGCTGCCGCTGTTCAGCTGCGCAGAAAACTTCCCGAAATCATGACAATCAATCGATCAGTCAATATTCGAGTCCCGGCGGACGCTGCCGGCCAGTCGATGAAAACTTCTTATTGACCGATGCGAAACTGATGTTAAACTTACGGGTATAAGCTGTCTTTTCATTGCAGTGTTTTCCTGTTTATTGGCAGGACGCGTATGGAAGAACGACCGGAACACTTTTCTGAGTGAATCTGCCTCCGATTTTTCAAGGCGGCGTGTTCTGTTCCCCGAGCATTTCGACTCCGGCTTGGTCCTGTGATTACCGTCACTCTGTATCCGGCCGCTTGACGCGGCGATGTTGATACGAGGTTGGCCAGGAATGGCCTTGGCTTGTACGAGTCAGAGTAAACTTGTGGTGGTGGGCAGTTCGGTTCTCTCAAAAACACATGAGGTCCTCACCGGCTGTTTGTGGTGAGGACCTCTTTGCGTTGCTGCGGACCATGTTTCGTGGTCCGGAAACTCGATGGCGCCAAGCATGCTCTCATGCCCTGTGGTGTTGTCGATGTCAATTCCCGGATGTGCAGGCCTTCAGTGGAAGAGCGATGCGTCCTCGCCATGCGCGGGGCGGGTCTCCTCCAGATGAGAGACGAATTCATGAGTTTAGTGCAGGACTTTAAGAAGTTCGCCTTGCGCGGAAACATGATCGATTTAGCGATCGGCTTTACTGTGGGAGCAGCGTTCACGACGGTCGTGAAATCTTTCGTCAGTGACATCATTATGCCGCCGATTGGATTGCTGACAGGCAACGCTGACTTCTCAGACCTCTTCGTAGTCATGAATCTTCCGGACGGTGTGGAGAATCCGACGGGCGGCTTTCAAACGCTGAAGGCTGCACAGGATGCTGGTGCGGTGACGTTGAATTATGGTGAATTCTTCAATAGCTGTCTGGCACTGTTCATTGTCGCGATCGCGATGTTCATGATCATTCGAACCGTCAACCGCCTTGATGATAAACTGGATGAAGCGTTCGGCGACAAACCCCCGGAAGGTGAACCGACGGAGAAGAAGTGCGATTTCTGCCGGACCACGATCGCCTATCGTGCCAGCCGGTGCCCGAACTGTACGTCGCAGCTGGAGTCCGCCGGCGACAGCGCTTCGGCGAGTCAATCATGAATGGTTCTGCATAGGGGCAGGAAACAGTTGCCAGGAGCTGTTCGGTCGCCGAGGCGACGTTTTGACGAGACGTCGTCACTCCTGCTCTGCGTGCGGATTTAGCGATTCACTCCGTGGTTATGAATCGCTGCTGACTTCACCCTGGCCAGGGTTCATCATTGCGAATGTAGAGCCCGTCCCTGAACTCGCTGAAGAAATGCGACAAGAGCGGATGCCTGATCGGCAGATCGTTTGAATCGACCTCGAGACTTTCCGAGGCAGCATATGTGGACGCCAACGACCCATCGACAAGGACGTGGTACCACGGCTGGTCGCGAGTCGGTTGAGTCTGGTTTCTGGAATACCACTCTTCGCTGGCCTGGCAGAACTCATCACGGTCAACCACGACTCCCCGATAGCCGTAGCGGCGATGGCAAACCAATTGTCCGGGTTCGAAGACCGGTCGTAAGGGGCGATTGAATGCAATCATTGTCGACAGAGTTCCAGTCTGGGAATCAGTGACCCCGGCCACACCTCCAGCAGCCGTTTCTTTTCAACAGCATCGCGACCCGCGATTACGAAGCATCCACGATGTCGACATATCTCACGTTGACCGGGCCGGTGGCACTGTGAACAATCCTTCCGCAACCTATGATATGTTACCGGAGTAACGATGTATGGCGATCCGCAAAAAGTCCACTGGAAAGAAATCAGCCCGCCGGGGTTCTGAGGTGGGTGCCCAGGCCAGCTCGTCCTCCCCCAAAAAAAGTAAAACGACCGCTCGTCGCAAACAGACACAGACCATCGGAAGTTACCTGATTGACCGCCTGCACCACTACGGTGTGGGCGATGTCTTCGGTATTCCCGGCGATTTCGTCCTGCAATTCTACGGGATGCTGGAAGAGAGTCCGATTCGCGTGATCGGCACAACGCGGGAGGATTGCGCCGGCTATGCGGCCGATGCCTACGCCCGCGTTCACGGTGTCGGCGCCGTCTGTGTGACCTATTGCGTGGGGGGACTGAGCGTCACCAATTCCATTGCCGGCGCTTATGCCGAGAAATCACCGGTGATTGTTATCAGCGGTGCCCCGGGCATGGACGAAAGGCAAACTGATCCGTTGTTGCATCATCGAGTCAAGGACTTTGGCACGCAGCGTGAAGTCTTTGAGAAGATTACAGTTGCTTCCGCATTGCTGGACGACGCACTCACGGCATTTCGCGAGATCGACCGCTGTCTGGAAGCCGCTGTGCGTTTCAAACGCCCCGTGTATCTCGAGCTGCCGCGTGACCGAGTGCATACTGAAGCAATCTTTGCTCACAAGCCGCACGTTGAACGCTTCCGCAGTCATCGAGGCGCTCTGACGGAAGCGGTGACAGAGTCAGTTGAACTGATCAAAGAGGCGAAGCAGCCAGTGATTCTGGCCGGGGTCGAAGTCCACCGATTCGGTTTACGAAAGCAAGTACTGTCTCTGGCAGAGCGAAACAACATCCCCATCTGTTCAACGTTACTGGGCAAGTCGGTCATCAGTGAAAAACACCGGTTGTATCTGGGAGTCTATGAAGGCGCGATGGGGCATGATGATATTCGTCGCTTTGTTGAAAGCAGCGATTGCGTCATTTTGCTGGGCACCTTTATGACCGACATCAATTTGGGCATCTTTACCGCCAATCTCGACCCCGACCGCTGCATTTATGCGACCAGTGAGAAGTTGCGCATTGGATTTCACCACTTTCACGATGTCCTGCTGTCGGACTACATCAGCGGACTCGGCAAAAAGAAAATCCGTACCGGCAGAACGCCGCTGCCGAAGATGGAACGCGAAGCTCCTGGGGAGTTCAAACCGGACAACGATGCACCGGTGACCACACGGCGGTTGTTCCAAAAGATCAATTCGATGCTGGAAGATGCGGATTCAATGGTCGTGATCGCTGACACGGGGGATTCGTTGTTCGGGGCGTCCGATCTGCAGATCAGTAAACACACCGAGTTTCTCAGCGCCGCGTATTACACGTCGATGGGGTTTGCGACCCCCGCATCCGTGGGCGTCCAGGTGGCCAATCGTGACCTGCGACCGATTGTCCTGGTGGGTGACGGGGCGTTTCAGATGACGTGCCTGGAACTGTCCACCGGCCTGAAAATGGGATTCAATCCCATCGTGATTGTGCTGAACAACAAAGGCTACACGACTGAACGATTTCTGCAGGAAGGTCCGTTCAACGACATTCCCAACTGGAACTACCATCGCCTGCCGGATCTTTTGGGCGGTGGCTGGGGCTTCGAAGTTCATGATGAAGGCGATCTGGAAAAAGCGCTCACGGCGGCGCTCGCCAACGAAGACAGTTTCAGTCTGATCAATGTGCACCTCGGTATGTACGACGTCAGCCCCGCCCTCAAGCGTCTGACACAACGGCTTTCGAAACGAATCTAATGAGCATCGCCCTGCAGAAGCTTCCCGCGAATCTGATTCAACGATACCACGTACCGTTGTGCGTCAGGTTGTTGATGTCAGCCGTCGTATCATTCTTCACGTTCACCGGCAGTGCGGCTGCTGACGAAACCGCGGTATCAGAACCGTCACAGCATGCGGCAACGATTCAGAGAGCGCATACGGCCGGTGGCGTTGAGTTTGGGATCTGGGGACGTCTCGATGCAACACGACAACCAACACTGATCGTGCTGGCCAGTACGATCGAAGAGACTCTTTCGAAGGCCTACTTTCGGCAGTGTGGCAACCGCCTGGTTCATGACTCAGGCTGGTTGTGCGTGTCAATTGATCTGCCCAGCCATGGGGCATGGCATCAAGATGGAGAGCCGGACGGATTGAATGGTTGGCGCCGTCGTGTCGAAAACGGCGAGGATTTTGTGAATGCTTTCAATCAGCGGCTCTCCAGTGTGCTGGATCATTTAATTGAACATGGCTACTCCGACTCGAAACGAATCGCTGTTTGCGGGACATCTCGCGGTGGCTTCCTCGCGCTGCATTTCGCAGCTGCCGATCGGCGAGTTCATTGCGCTGCGGGATTCGCCCCGGTCACGGACCTGGCAATGCTGACGGAGTTTAAAGGCATCGAGGACAATGTGTTGACTCGGGAGTTGTCACTCATGAAGCAGACTGACAGGCTGTCCGGGCGATCCGTCTGGATCACCATCGGAGATCAGGATGAGCGAGTCAGTACAGATTCGGCAATCGGATTGGCACGCCGGCTCACGGCGGCACGTTGCAGAGTCGAACTGCACGTCATGCCTGAACCACGAGGACACACCACACCACAGGGTGCACCGGAAATGGCAGCACAATGGATTCTCGCCGAAACCGGCAATCCTGATTGACTGCGGAAACGGCGGGAACACCCCTGGCGTCTGGAACGGCTTAACGAAGAGTGCTGGATGGTTCCGCTGGTCTGCTCGTCATTCGAACACGACACTTGCCGACGCCGAGGTACTGTACGCGGAGTGACACATTCGTATCGACGGCAACGCACGGCAACGGGATGTCGATGAACACCGGTGGACTTGTTCGCTGGCAGGAGACTACTTTAGTTGGACAGCGCCAGTTTCCGTCGTAAATCAGGTTGCAATAAGGTATTCCAGCGATTGGCGAAAGTGACGATCCTCCGTGTGCAAAAACAGTCACACGGACTCACGGAGGATCGCCATGATG
>JBDOMX010000151.1:0-2511 GCA_039831615.1 Planctomycetaceae bacterium | reverse complement strand
CTCGGCCGTCAACCACTCGACAACTCGGCCATGCGTCATGGAGAAACCCCATTTCGGCATGATCAGTTTTTGGATCCCGTTGTCTGCCACGCCTGGTACTCCGAGACTGTGCGGACGGCGTCGGCGATGCGCGCGGCATCCGGTTTGTAGAGATCTTCCAGGTTGTCACTGAACGGCACGGGTGTATGCGGAGCGGTGACCATCTGGATCGGCGCCTTCAGCGCGGCGAATGCCTGTTGAGCGATGAGTGCGCTGATATCCGTTGCCATGCTGCAGCGGGGATTGGCTTCGTCGACAACGACGACGCGTCCGGTCTGCGTGACACTTTCGAGCAGCGTTTCCTCGTCCAAAGGTGACGTCGTCCGCAGATCAATGACCTCGCAGTCGATGCCATCCGAGGCCAATTGTGCGGCGGCCTGCAGCGATTCGTGAACCATCTCGGCCAGCGTGATGATCGTGACATCACGGCCGTCGCGGACGATTTCGGCTTCGCCGAACGGGATCGTGTAAGATTCCTCGGGAACGTCTCCTGCGATCGGATACAGTTTCTTGTGTTCGAAGAAGATGACCGGATCGTCGTCACGAATCGCCTCGATCAACAGCCCTTTGGCATCGTAGGGCGTCGCCGGGACAACGCACTTCAAACCGGGGATGTGCGTAAAGAGCGAATACAGCGACTGGGAGTGTTGGGCCGCGCCGCGAAATCCCGCTCCGATCATCGTGCGGATCACGACCGGGGTCTGGGCTTTGCCGCCGAACATGTAGCGAAACTTGGCGGCCTGGTTGAAGATCTGATCGAAGCAAACGCCCATAAAGTCGTTGAACATCAGTTCCACGACCGGTCGCAACCCGGCCGTCGCGGCTCCGATTGCCGCTCCGACGAAAGCCGACTCGCTGATCGGCGTGTCCATCACGCGGTCGCCGTACTTGCCATACAGGCCTTTGGTGACACCCAGCACGCCGCCCCAGGCGTCCATGTCGCCATCGGCACCTTGTCCTCCGGCCACGTCTTCGCCCATCAGGATCACCGACTCGTCACGTGCCATTTCCTGGTCGAGCGCTTCGTTGATTGCCTGCTGATAGGTCAATGTTCGGGCCATCGCGAGACTCCTGAACGGATTGCGGTTCGGTTGACGAGTTCACAGGATCGCAGATTTCTGTGAGCTCCAATACGGGATGGATCAATAAGACACATACACATCGGTCAACAGGTCCGATGGATCGGGTTTCGGCGCGGATTTGGCTTGGGCAACGGCATCCTCGACCAAGGCGCTGGCGTTGGCGTCGATTGCCTTCAGTTCAGATTCCAGCAGTTGGCCCGCCTCGGTGACGCGCTGAGCAAACAGCTTGATGCAGTCCCGGCTGTCGCGCAGAATTTTCGTCTCGTCCGGTCCGCGGTACGTCTGCGCATCGCCTTCGAAGTGTCCGTAGTAGCGATTCACCTGGCAGTCCAGAAGCGACGGTCCTTCGCCGCGCCGCGCACGTTCGATGGCCTCGCCGGCCGCTTCGTGGACGGCAAAGAAATCGTGTCCGTCGACACGCACGGCCGGCAGCCCGAATCCGCGCGCGCGTACGGCATTGCTTTCGGCTCCAATGGAATACTTGGAGGATGTGGCTTCGGCGTAGCCGTTGTCTTCGACGACGAAGATCGCCGGCAGATTCCAGATCTTGGCCAGGTTGAGGCTCTCAAATGTTGTGCCCTGATTCGAACCGCCGTCTCCCACAAAGGCCACCGCGACATTTCCGCGTCCCGCACGGCTGGCAGCCAGAGCGGCACCACAGATCAGGGGGGGGCCGCCACCGACGATTCCATTGGCGCCCATCATGCCCAGATCGAGATCGGCGATGTGCATCGAACCGCCCTTGCCGCGGCAGAGACCCGTGTCGCGGCCGAACAGTTCCGCCATCATGCCGTGTACGTCCACGCCCTTGGCGATGCAATGGCCGTGTCCCCGGTGCGTTGACGCGATAAAGTCTTCGTTGGACAGGTGCAGGCAGACACCCGTTGCGCAGGCCTCCTCGCCGGCGTAAAGATGGACGAAGCCGGGAATCTCTCCAGCGGCGAACTCGACGTGCACCCGCTCTTCAAATGCGCGGATGGTGGCCATCACGCGGTAGGCCTTGAGCAATTCGTCTTTCGTGAGACTCATGGTGGCGTACTCCTGCGATGAGACGCTTCTCCTTATACCACTCGGGAACGCTCAGAGCCAGCAGTTACTGGTATTCCAGTCAGTCATCCGGCGGTCTGCGATGTGTCTTTGTCGCTCGATGCGATTGTCGAATTTGCTGTGATTGTTGCACGTGTTGTTGTCCGGAATTGTGGTGGACGTGCCCGACTCCAGACCCGCAACGCGCTGTCTTGCGGCGACCGTTGCTGGTATACCGGGGATGTGAACCGATCTTGAGGAGCCGGGTCCATGCACCGTTGTCATACTGCGATCGGTCTGATAGCAGGCCTGCTGTGGCTGCCAGTCGACTGCGTCGACGCTCAAGCCCAAGCTCGACAACCAG
>JBDOMX010001086.1:0-2511 GCA_039831615.1 Planctomycetaceae bacterium | reverse complement strand
CAGAAGATCAGTCGAATGGCGGTCGGCCGGTCCACGAATTCTCCGGATGGCACAACAATTCGCATTCGTCCGGACGTGACACAGGAGGAACGTGTGGATGGACTTCCCGTCGGGACACGTGGCGGAGCACTGATTTCACATACGTTTCCGCAGGACGGCGAATACGAGATCCGGGTCCGACTGGCGCGGGATCGCAATGAGCATGTCGAGGGGCTGAGAGAACCGCACGAACTGGAACTGCTGCTGGATCTCGATCGAGTTGCCCTGTTGACGGTGCATCCGCTCCGCGGGACCACGAAAACATCTGATGACTACGCGACCGCATCCCATGAAAGCATTGACCGACATCTCAGGACAAGGATCACGGTAAGTGCAGGTCCCCATCAGCTGGGTGTGACATTTTTGAAGCACTCATCTTCATTGCTGGAAACCAGACGGCAGCCGTTGAATGTGCATTTCAATATGTATCGGCATCCCCGCATCGGTCCGGCCGTCTACCAGGTTTCGATCTTCGGACCGTTCAACGCGACCGGGCCGGGTGACACACCGAGCCGACGGCGCATCTTCTCGTGTCAGCCAACAAACTCTGCCGATGAAGACGACTGTGCCCGCCGAATTCTATCGCTGCTCCTGCGTCGAGCATGCCGGCGGCCAGTCGAGGAAGAAGACCTTGTCAGGCCGTTGCTGCTCTACCGTGAAGCACGGGCTCAGGGAAGCTTTGAAGATGGAATTGAAATGGCACTCAGCAGCGTGCTGGTCCATCCCCGCTTTCTGTTTCGCATCGAACAGGATCCGGCAGACGTTGCTCCGCAGACGGCCTACCACATCAGCGATGTGGAACTCGCTTCTCGCCTGTCATTCTTCCTTTGGAGCAGCCTGCCGGACGACGAACTGCTCGATGTGGCCGAACGCGGTTTGCTGGCGGATCCCGACGTCCTTGAGTCCCAAACACGGCGGATGCTGGCGGATGATCGCGCACGGGCCCTGGTGAGTAACTTCGCCGGGCAGTGGTTGTACCTTCGCAATCTGGACTCGATTACTCCTGACGCACGTCTCTTCCCTGATTTCGACGACAATTTGCGGCAGGCGTTTCGACGGGAAACTGAGTTGCTGCTGGAGAACATCATGAGCGAGGATCGAAGTGTTCTCAACCTGCTCAAGTCAGACGCGACCTGGCTCAATGCACGTCTCGCCAAACACTATGGCATTCCACATGTGTACGGCAGTCGATTTCGCAAAGTGCGGCTCAGTGACAGCAGCAACCGTGGAGGGCTGCTGCGCCATGGCAGTATTTTGACCGTCACATCTTATGCAACACGCACTTCTCCTGTACTTCGCGGCAAGTGGGTCCTCGAGAATATCCTCGGAACTCCACCTCCACCTCCACCGGCCGACGTGCCATCACTGGACGACAATACGGTCGCCGTCAAACTCTCGGTGCGTGAGCGTCTGGCTCAACATCGTAAGAACCCTGCCTGTGCTGGTTGTCATGACCTGATTGACCCTGTCGGGCTGTCGCTGGAACAGTATGATGCCGTCGGTCGCTGGAGAGAATTCGAAGAGGGCAGACTGGTCGATGCTTCCGGTGGGCTGCCGGACGGTCGCCAGTTCACCGGCGTCGCCGGACTCGAGCAGGGATTGCTCGACCGGCCGGAAAACTTTGTGGGCACGATGGTCGAGAAGCTTTTGACCTATGCGCTCGGCCGAGGAATGAACGAGTCCGACGGGCCGGCCATTCGGCACATCATGCAGGACGCGAAAGCAGGCGGTTTTCGTTTCTCAGCATTGATACTGGGTATCGTGAAGAGTGCGCCTTTTCAGATGAGAACTACGAAATGATCATGACCAGAAAAGCTCTGCCTCGCAGGACATTTCTTCGAGGCATGGGAAGTATGCTCGCGCTGCCGCTGCTCGACGCCATGATTCCCTCCATGACCGCTTTGGGCAAGACTGCGGCTAGTCCGTCCCGGCTCCGTCGTCTCGGCTTTGTCTACATGCCGATGGGGTGCGATATTACGCGCTGGACGCCGCCTGGTGAGGGGTCGCTGGACGAGCTGTCCCCCAGCCTCAGTTCTTTGGCGCCGGTCAGGCAGCACGTGGCGGCGATCACCAATCTCGAGTTACAAACCGCCTACCCGGGCACGCATGCCACTTCCAACGCTTCTTTCCTGAGCGCGGCCAGGGCAAAACGCACTGAAAGTTCAGACTACCATCTCGGGACGACAGTTGATCAGATTGCCGCGCAACACCTCGGGCAAAAAACCCAGTTGCCATCACTGGAATTGTCGATGGATTTGTTGTCTGTGGTCGGCCAGTGCGATAACGGATACGCGTGCGTCTATCAGAACAACCTTTCCTGGTCCTCTCCCACGACTCCACTGCCGACCGAAGCTCATCCACGAATCGTTTTTGAGACCCTGTTTGGGGATGGCGGCAGCGCCGCAGAACGCAGCGTATCCTTGAAGAACAGAGCGAGCCTGCTTGACTCGCTGTCCGCTGAAATCAAGCGGC
>JBDOMX010000554.1:0-2511 GCA_039831615.1 Planctomycetaceae bacterium | reverse complement strand
CGATCTCAACCGTCTGTTCATCGGGTTCGTTCGCCGCGAATTCGGTGAGGACGCTTTTCGTGTCGGGCGAGTTGACCGCGGTCCGGCATCCACTTCAGACACGGAAAGGACAGTCTGCGCATGACATTGATGCAGCGGATCAAACACGGCCGGCAGCCGATGCCGCCGCGATTGATCGTTTACGGAACGGAAGGCATCGGCAAATCGACGTTTGCGTCGGAAGCCCCGCAGCCGGTGTTCATCCAGACCGAAGATGGCCTGGCTGAAATTGAATGCGACAAGTTTCCGCTGGCGACCCGTCTCGAAGATGTCCAGACCGCGCTGCTGGAATTGTTTTCCGAACAACATGATTACCAAACGATCGTGCTTGATTCACTCGACTGGCTGGAGCGTCTGATCTGGGACGAGCTGTGCCGCCAACACAACGTGACCTCGATCGAAAAAGTAGATGGCGGTTATGCCAAAGGTTACACGCACGCGCTGACGCACTGGCGGCAGGTCCTGGATTCTCTCAACCGACTGCGGTCAGAACGCGGCATGGTCGTGATCTGCATCGCACATTCAAAGATTGAAAAATTCGAAGACCCCGAAACTTCCGCTTACGACCGCTACTCACCGCGACTGAACAAGCACGCGCAGGCCCTCGTCTGCGAATGGTCGGACGCCGTGCTGTTTGCCAGCCGCAAATTTCGCACGCAGACCGAAGACGCCGGCTTCGGTCGCAAACGCGCCATCGCGGCGGCCGTCGGCGCGGGTGGTGGTGAACGCGTCCTGCGTTGCGTCGGCGGTCCATCGTGCATTGCCAAGAACCGTTACCGGCTCCCTGAGGAACTGCCGCTCTCGTGGGCGGGGTTCATGAACGCTCTTTCCGAAAACCAGCAAAACGAGGAATCGAATGGCTGACATGCATGGCTTTGATGCCAATGAAATTGAACCAACATCTGACTTCGAACCGATTCCGGCCGGCAAGTACGTGGCCGTCGTGTCCGGCAGCGAAATGAAGGTCACGAAAGCCGGGACCGGTGAGTATCTGCAACTCACCTTTCAAATCATGGATGGCCCGCACAAGAACCGGTTTCTCTGGGCTCGCCTGAACCTCAAGAACCCGAATCCCACGGCGGTACAGATCGCCAAGGCGGAACTCTCCGCTCTCTGTCGGGCGGTCGGGGTTCTGGCACCGAATGACTCAACCGAACTGCACAACCTGCCGCTCATCATTCACGTGCGATGCAAACGCCGCGACGACACCGGCGAGCTCACCAACGAGATCAAAGGCTATTCGCAGAAGGACGCGCCTCCCGAAACGCCTCCACCACCGGCTGCCGACAACAGCACTCCGCCGTGGAAGCGGACTTCGCAGGCGGCGGGGTGATGACATGTTGCAATTCGAACTCCCCTACCCGCCGTCGATCAACCACTACTGGCGGCGGGTGGGGTCGCGAACGCTCATCAGCCGGGAGGGTCGCCGGTTCCGGCGGAACGTGATGGCAATCCTGGCGGCGATGGATGTCGAACCGCTGACCGGACCGCTGGTCGTCGAGGTGGAAGTGTTTCCGCCTGACAACCGTCGTCGAGACATCGACAACGTGCAGAAGGCTCTGCTCGATGCACTGGAACACGGAGGCGCCTACGACGATGACAGCCAGATCATGAAACTCACCATTCAAAAACGAGAGACGGTCGCCGGCGGCCGCACGCTCGTGAAGATCAGGGAATTGTAGATGTTGGTATTGCGACCCTATCAGGAGGCGGCGAAGACGGCCGTTTACGATCACATTCGCACGCGGTCCGACAATCCGTGCGTCGTCATTCCGACCGGCGGCGGAAAAACGCCCGTGATGGCATCGATCTGCAAAGACGCGGTCACGCTGTGGAGTGGCCGCGTGTTGATCCTGGCCCACGTGAAGGAATTGCTGGAGCAGAGCGCCGACAAGTTGCATGCCGTTTGTCCGGAACTCAAGTTCGGCATTTATTCAGCCGGACTCAAACGCCGCGACACACAGCAGTCCGTGATTGTGGCTGGCATCCAGAGCGTGTTTCGCCGGGCCGGCGAACTCGATGCCTTCGATCTGATCATTGTCGATGAGGCGCACATGATCCCGCCCGAAGGGGACGGGATCTATCAGCAATTTCTGGCGGAGGCCCGGATCGTCAATCCGGACGTCCGGATCATCGGCATGACGGCCACGCCGTACCGCATGAAGGACGGTCTGATCTGCACGCCGGACCATTTTCTGAATCACGTCTGCTACGAGGTCGGCGTCCGCGAATTGATCCGGGACGGATTCCTGAGTCCACTAATCACGAAGGCTGGTCGCCAGCAGGTTGACACCACGCGCCTGCATGTCCGGGGTGGTGAGTTCATCGCCGGCGAAGTCGAAGACCTGATGGATACCGACGAGCTCGTCGATTCGGCCTGCGCGGAACTTGTGAAGTACACCGACGATCGGCAGTCCGTCTTGATTTTTGCCTCGGGCATCCAGCACGGACAGCACGTGGCCCGCGTCCTGC
>JBDOMX010000547.1:0-2516 GCA_039831615.1 Planctomycetaceae bacterium | reverse complement strand
AACTTCGGCCGTTCGTTCACCTGCCCAACCGCCCGCGCCGTGATCGTCGGAATCGCTGACACGGCAGCAACGTACTGTAGAAACTCCCGACGCTGAATACCGTATCGTCGGTTGTGTCGTTTTGCAGATCCTGTCATCTGACGGTCCAATCGAAAGATCTGTGAAAACGTGTGGTGAAGAGCACAGCGATCACATTATATTCCCGGCGAGCGGATAACTCATCCCGACCGACGTTTTCGTTCGCCAATTCGGTCCACAGCGGACCGCCATCACACGCGATTTCCGCAAACCCAAGTCGCCTCGGCTCGCCGCGACGACTTGATCCCGCACAAACATCCACTGAGATGCCAACGCCATGCGGCCACACGAAGCCAAAGTGCTCAGCGATGGTGGACTGTCTCGAAAAGGCTGCGGTTTGAACGACGAGGCCGGCACACAAAAGGGACACCCACACAACAGTAGGCACAAGAGGGACACCCACTCATCCTGATGGCCGTCGGGTACAGCATGATCCACCGCGATGAGTGGTCAACGGGCAGCGAGAGTCCCGGCTGCTCAGAGAGAATTGGCTGGGGAGTGCACGCGCCGCGCGCGACGCTGCCGGGCTGGCAACACAACGTGGGTTCCAAGACTTATCATACGCTACACAAATGCGTTACATCCATTCGGTCGCCAGGGAACAGCCCTTCTCGTCGGACCAAAAACGGAGGATATTGGATGTCCCCTTTCTGTTCTCGTCGGACCAAAAACGGAGGATATTGGATGTCCCCTTTCTGTTGTCTCCTTTCTGTTGGCCCTTTCTGTTTGGTCGGCGGAGCCCTTTGAGCACATGTAATCACTCTTTCCGCATCCACCTTGCTCCGATAACGGCACCAGTCACACCGAGAATTACCGTCGGAACTAAGACGCTGGCACCTGCGAGGATCGTGCGCACAAGTTCACTCCATCTCCCCATACCGAAAATGCCGCCAAACAGGAACAGCCACCAGTACATCCCAAATCCCAAATAGAGGCCCATTCCCGCACCAGCGACCGCACCGGCCAACGCCCCAATCGTCATTCGCAACAGGTTCATGTGCCCCCCTCCCGACAATTGTACGACCCCGACAGTGAGACATTCCGAATTCCGTGGCCAGTCGTCAAGTTGGCAGCCGAAACTGGTTCCGATGGACCACGCGGTCCACACCGGCGTGTGCGCGCCGCATCGCGGCGGAAATTGCCGTCGATGTGGCTGCACGAGTCTGAGGTTGTCGCGCTTAGTAACTCAGTCAGCACACAGGGGACACCCACGCGTCGCCAAACCTGTATTTTGTCGTCGTGCCGTCACGGAAAGTTTAGACCGAGCAAGAGGCCTCACATCACAACCAGGCACAGGATGTGGGGTAAATTAAGTGAGTCGAGCCCACAGGGGTTGAGCTGAGGCCCATCATCGTTCACGGTGAACTTGAGAGGCCTTGAACTCGATCGTCAGCAGACGATTCGCCTCCACGCCCGTCATCGATTGCTGCGTCCGGTTAGGCCAGAAGACTTCGATGTCGACAGGGCCTTTATGATCACCGAGCCCAAAATGCAGGGTCGTCTCGCTTTGGTTGCCCTCGCCTGTGCCAGCCTCGACTTGACGGGTTACGACCTTGTCAGCCACCTTGACGCGCACCTGTGCACCGATTGCTGAACGATTGGTCGTTTGGCCGTCGCCGCTCAAGCGCACTTTGAGCCAGGCATGCCGTGTGCCTTGATTCTGGTACAACTTGCCCGCGGATGTGAGATCGAGGTCACCGTCGTTATCGTAATCCGCCCAGGCCGCCTGATAAGTCGGCGGGAGACCGGCGAGCTGCGCTGCGGCAGTCACGTCCTGTACCGCAAACTTGCCATTGTTGCGAAACAGCACGGAGTTGTTCTTGCGCCCGAACGAAGCAACACCGTAGACCGTGGTAAAAAACAGGTCGAGGTTGCCATCGTTGTCGTAGTCGGCAACGCTCGGCGAAGCATAAGACTCTTGATAGAACACCCCGCACGTTCCCAAATCCTCGAACTTGAAGCCCTGTGGCTTGCCCAGGTTTTTCAGGAACCGTGACTTCGGTTGATCACCGCGGCCATCGACGTGCGCAAAGTTGCCGGCGAACAAATCGATCAGCCCGTCACTGTTGAAGTCACCCCACGCTGCACCGATTGAGTGTCCGCCGCCGAAACCTGGCTTCGTCGCGACCACGCCATACGGACCCGCAACTTCCTGGAAGCCGGCCTTGCCATCGTTCAACCACAACAAGTTCGGTTGCAGACGATAGTTGGACACGTAGACGTCGACATCACCATCTTGATCGAAATCGCAAGCTGTCACGCCGCGCGTCGCGTGATTGCCCGCACTTTTCTCGACGCGAAAGCTCTTTCCACCCGCGTTGATCAGCACCAGTTGTGATCGTTCACTCCCCTCGTAACCTCCGACGTACAGGTCCACGAAGCCATCGTTGTTGAAATCCGCCCACACTGCGCCGCGTGGTGTCACGCGCGGAAGCTTC
>JBDOMX010000312.1:0-2516 GCA_039831615.1 Planctomycetaceae bacterium | reverse complement strand
CGGCGCCTCAGCGGTCGCAACTGGCCGGGTGACACGAGTGGCCAGCTGACTCAGGTTGTCCCGCTCTTCGGCCGTTTGTCGATGGCCGACCAGGCCCGCGTCTTTCGACCGTACCCGCATCGCCGCATTGTGCTGGCGACCAACGTCGCGGAATCATCTGTTACAGTTCCCGGGATCCATGCGGTCGTCGACACCGGGACCGCTCGCATCAGTCGGTATTCAGCTCGGTCGCGCATACAGCGATTGCCTGTTGAACCAGTGTCGCAGGCGTCAGCTCGCCAGCGAGCAGGTCGCTGCGGACGAATTGGTCCGGGGATCTGCATCCGTCTTTATTCTGAACAGGACTTCGGACAGCGTGACGAATTCACCCAACCCGAGATTCAACGCACGAATCTGGCGGCGGTGATTCTTAGAACTCTGCATCTCAAGCTCGGAAACCTGGAAGAGTTTCCATTCCTTGACCCGCCGCGTCCGACAACGATCCGTGACGGCTATCGAATTCTCGAGGAATTGGGGGCGATTCGAACGGACGAACAGGGAGTCGAATTGACAGTCGTCGGTCAGAGAATGGCCGGGCTGCCGGTGGATCCCCGGATCAGCCGTATGATTCTTGCGTCAATCGATGAACAGGCCTCACCGGAGGTCCTCATTATTGCGTCAGCGCTGGAAATTCAGGACCCCCGCGAGCGACCGCTGGAACATCAGCAGGCGGCCGATGCCGCGCATGCCGAGTTTCAGCATCCGGACAGCGACTTCTTAAGCTGGCTCAATCTGTGGGACGCATGGCATGAAAACAAACGGAAGCTTTCAGGGAGTCAGTTGAAGAAATGGTGTCAAAGAAACTTCCTGTCCTGGATGAGAATGCGCGAATGGATCGACGTGCATCGTCAACTGAGAGAATTGTTGTCGGAGAGCGGGGACAAACATCTGAGTCGGGCGGCTCAACTGCATCCACTCAGCGATCGACGAAACGACTTCCCGTCCATCCACCGGTCGCTCATCACCGGATTGCTCAGCAACCTTGCGTGGAAGTCGGCTGAGCGTGAATTTACGGGGGCCGGAGGCCAGAAGCTGGTGGTGTGGCCAGGATCATCGCTGTCCGGAAAACCGCCGAAGTGGCTCGTCGCGGGCGAGTTGATAGAAACCAGTCGCCGATACGCGCGCACGATCGCCCGCATTCAGCCGGAATGGGTGGAAGATCTGGCCGGGCACCTGCTGAAACGGGAAGTCTCGGAACCTCACTGGGACGGAAAAGCCGGGAACGTGATGGCTTTTGAAAAACTCAGTCTGTGGGGCCTGCCAATTGTGCCTCGCCGAAAAACCTCGTTGGCAAAGCATGATCCCGTGAAATCCCGCGAGTTGCTGATCCAGCACGGCCTCGTCGAGTTCGGCCTGCTGTATGGCGAAACGGCCGAACAGCGAGAGTCCCGGTTTGCCGACGAAGAACACCAGCTGGATTCCGGCATTCGTTCGCGGCTCACTCCTGGACACGAAGTGAAGTCGAAATCTGATGGCGACCGGAAACCACCCTGGGCAGGTCACTTTCGGTTCCTGAAGAACAACGCGGAGGTGCTGGCCGAACTGCAGGCCCTGCAGGCGAAGACTCGTCAGCACGACATCATGCCGACCGACGACTCGCTGTTCAGCTTTTACGTGGAACAGATCCCGTCGGATGTCTGTGACCGAGAACGACTGAAACGCTGGTATCAGTCAGCCGCGGCAGACAAGTCGGACCTGCTGTTCCTGACGCTCAGTCAATTCATCAGTCAACAGCAACACGACCGCAGTCAGGAAGAGTTTCCCTCGGAATGGGTCCGGGGTGAACTGCGACTCCCATTGTCGTATGAAATGAAACCTGGGCAGGTGGCCGATGGTGTGACAATGACGGTGCCCGTCGACGCACTGCCGCTGGTGACCGACGACCGCATGAGCTGGCTGGTGCCCGGCATGGTCGAGCAAAAGGTCATCGCATTGATTCGCGGGTTGCCGAAGAGCATTCGGCATCTCTTCGTGCCCGTCCCCGACACAGCCAGACAGATTTGCGACCATTTGAAATTCGGCGGAGGCAGTCTCGAGGAACACGTCGCTGCCCGGTTATCACGAATTGGCGGTGAGCTCATTTCTGCAGAATCACTCAAGGGCGTCGAACTGCCGGACCATCTCCAAATGATGTTGCAGGTCGTGGATGGTTCCGGCAAGCCACTGATGGAGGGCCGCGACCTGCCGAAGCTGCGTGAAGAGCTTAACTTGACGTCGCACCGAGGTTCGGCTGAGGAAGCGATCTCCACTGAGGAACAGCAGTGGTATCGGCGCGGATTTAAGGCATGGGATTTTGCGGATGTTCCCGCGAGTATTTCTGTTCGACGGGCAGGCATTGAGTTGCGAGCGTGGCCGGCCCTGCGAGATGACGGCGACTCTGTTTCGCTCACCCTGTGTCAGTCGCCCGAGCAGGCTCAGGCGGTCTTGAAGAGAGGTCTGCGACGGCTGTTTCACATTCAGGAAGCCAGCCGCGTGCG
>JBDOMX010000890.1:0-2521 GCA_039831615.1 Planctomycetaceae bacterium | reverse complement strand
TCTGCTTGGCCACGACCCGAAAGCGATCGTTGGCCATACAACCGAAATCCGGGTTGACCATCAGGTCACGATCGAGGGTCGGGTCTCGGGCGGCGGAGACGCGGCCAATGAAGTCAGGGCCAGCAGCAAGAAGGGCTTCCCGTGGAAAGCGTCCGTTGGCGCATCGGTTGAGAAGATCGAGCGGTTGCGCCCGGGGAAAACGCAAATAGTCAACGGTCGCCAAGTAAAGGGTCCCATTTCGATAGCTCGCGAGTCGACGCTACGGGAAACAAGTTTCGTATCCATCGCCGCCGACGACAACACGTCGGTCCAGGTGGCGGCTCAGAGGAAACCACACATGCCGGCAACGCAACCCACGGTACTTGGCAAGACGAGAGACGAACGGCTTCGATACGTCGTTGGGCGCGACATCCTGGCTGGATTACTGATCCGCTGCGGATTAGATCCTATGCACATTGGCGAAGAGCATGCCAATTGGGCATACGATGAATATGGGGACCAGGGTATGACCATTGTCCAAGCCAGCAAGCGGATCGGTGAGCTACACGGTATTCAGCACACTGGTACACTCGGAAGCTTCATTCTGGCGGCGTTCAGCACGACCACTGGGGCTGATATTTTCGACGGCATCGTGGAGTCGAGGTTGATGCAGTCTTTCCGCGAAGGGCGCGATACGACGCTTCAGTGGGTCCACCAGCAAGAGGTCGAGAACTTCAAAACGAATCAGCGTGTAAGGCGTCAACAGAGCGAACGGTTGGCACAACTCCCACGGGGTGAAGAGGCGAAGCACATACAACTCGACTTCACAGACACCGAGTCGTATAAGGTCCACCGTTTCGCCCGCAAATTCAATGTCGACGAACAGGACCTCGTCAGCGCCGATCGGGACTCCATCACCGCGCCGGCAGACGTCGTCGGTCAAGGTGCGCTAGGTGTGAAACTCGACCTTGTCTATTCGATCATCCTGGCCAATGCGAACATGTCTGATTCGATAGCGCTGTTCCACGCCAGTCACAATAACTTACAGACGTCAGCCGGGTTGTCCGCCAGTACACTCGACACGGCGATCGCCGACATGGCGGGCCAAACTGAAAACAGTCACTCGCTCGATGTGAGGGCGCGCTATCTGCTGGTTCCACCAGAACTGACCGGGTTGGCAAATCGGTTGGTCCGCGACATGTACGTTCCCAACAGCGACAACAACATTGTCGTGATTTCCGAACCGCGACTATCGGCGGGCGTTACCGATCCTCTCAACGGAACGGTCTACGCAGGTTCTGCGACAACGTGGTACATGGTATCGGCGGACGGCCCCAATGTTGAGTTCGGATACATCGAAAGCAACCGGCCACACGTACGGTCCTATGAACTCAGTCAGGGCCAATGGGGGCGTTGCGCTGACATTCGATGGGACATCGGCGCGGTTGCATTGGATTTCCGAGGACTTCACAAAAATACAGCTTGATATGCCGACGCGGCGGGGACACCTTAACCCGTTGCTGAGTTGAAGGGGTGCTGGTTTCTCTCCCAGCACTCCTTTTTTGAAACTGACAAAGTAACCGTACCAGCGGGTCGAAAATACTGGTCTGGAAGAATCGGCAAGCACTGACGAAGGTGCTGTCCTGAGGAGCCAGGGGGCGAGAACAGAAGTCACCAGTAGATCCTCGAAGTAAGCTTCGCTCCGCTGGACTGTGCGGCCTCCGGCCTTACTTGATGGAACTGCGGAGCACACGAAAGCCCAGGATGTTGAACCGGCGGTCAGGCGTGTTCCTGCTGCGGTACGCCGAACGGCAGAGGCCGGAGCGGTCGTGCCAACCGCCGCCCCGGCCCACCCGGGACGAGCCCGATGCAGCACCAGTCGGATCCGTCACTGAGCCGCTCGGGTAATCGCCGTGCCAGTCCTGACACCACTCCCGCACGTTCCCGTGCATATCATACAGACCCCACCCGTTCGGCTTCTTACCACCCACGGCACGTGTCGTGCTGCCAGAGTTCTTCTTGTACCAGGCGTAGTCGCCCATCTCTGATTCACTGTCACCGAAACTGTATTTCGTCGTCGTCCCCGCGCGGCACGAGTACTCCCACTCTGCCTCCGTCGGCAAACGGTACACATAACCCGCCGCTTTTTCCTCAGGTAGCGACGACAGCTTCCGACAGAACTCCACCGCATCGTTCCAACTGACCCGCCCAGCCGGGTTCTGCGGGCCTTTGAACGTGCTTGGGTTACTGCCCATTACCTTCTCGTACTGCTGCTGAGTCACCTCGAACACGCCCAATTGAAACGCCTGCGTCAAGGTCACCTTGTGAGCGGTGTTGCCTTCGCCCATCGTAAATGTTCCAGCAGGGATCGGGACCAGCAGCATGCCGATGCTGTTAACAACAGGATCGCCCAATGCAAGCTGAGCGGGTGTCATCTGTTTCTTGACCGTGGCCGCATCCGGTGTCTTGTAGGACGCAACCGGTGTCGTGGAGGTTCGGTTTCCTGAGCCACAACCAAGCATTGCGAACAGCAGCAGAACAA
>JBDOMX010000263.1:0-2524 GCA_039831615.1 Planctomycetaceae bacterium | reverse complement strand
CAGGGGATCGAAATCCTGTGCCTGGCTTCGGGTGGCGGTCAGCAGGGGCCTTTGCTGGCCGCGGCCGGATCGCAGGTCACCGTATTTGATAATTCACCAGCCCAACTGTCACAAGACTTCAACCTCGCTCAACAACATGGCCTTCCGTTGCAGACGATTGAAGGGGACATGCGCGATCTTTCACGACTTCGAGATGCCTCGTACGACATGATCTTCCATCCCTGCTCGAACTGCTTCATTCCCGATACGACCCCTGTTTGGAACGAAGCCGCCCGCGTATTACGAACCGGAGGCCGCATGTTGTCGGGAATGAACAATCCTGTGCGTTACCTGTTTGATCAGGTGGAATACGAGTCCGGCACGATGCATGTGCGACACCAGATTCCGTATTCCGATCTGAACAGTCTGACTGACCAGCAACGACAACGATTGATCTATGACTCCGGCGAACCACTCGAATTTGGCCACACACTCGAACAACTGCTGGGAGGCCAGACAACCGCTGGACTGGCCATCACGGGACTGTATGAAGATCGGTATACCGACATTGAAGACGACCCTCTCTCGAAATACTGTGACTCTTTTATCGCGACTCGAAGTCTTAAGATTCCCCAGCCTGTTTGAACACTCGACCACCCAACATCCCAGCTGCGTACAATTTCGAAATCCTAGATACCGGGCATTGGTCGCGCAGGAGAATACGACACCTGTTTGCAACTGCGTACCTCGAAACACAAAAACTTGCGATTGCCAAGAAGAGCAACGAACCATTTGACTGACACGACATCAGATGGCAGGATTTTGTACGATGGTCACATTAAACACTGCATCCACAGAACGACGATGCCGATCAAAGCTCAAGACCACGCACGGCCTGCAGATCGGCAACAAACGACGTGCAACACGTGGCGGGCGACAACCGACAGTTTTGGCATGCGTCAACCACACAGGCAGGGCCATGTGACCGCTTAGGGAACAACGGTTGGCTGATCTAACCAATCCACTCAGTGGGATTCATTCGACGGCGAGACCCAACGCAATCACACCGTGCGGGAACCAGAACATCAGCACACGGGTTCATGACTTACGACGACACGGAAGCCGTCGACGCTGATTGCGGCCGAGGGTTGGGGACGGCCCTGGAGCACTTCGGAGAAGATGACATGAATTGGAGCATCGGAACAATGCCCATTTCCAGGGCCATGATGTGTGTCGTGGTCCTGCTGCAACTGAGTCTGCGGCCATCCATACTATCAGCTCAATCACCGTTACAGGTTGGCCCGCGTGTCAACGATGTTGCTTCTGCCGTTGACACGTCGAATCGTGGCACATTCATCAGCGCCCGTGTGCAAACGTTATCCCCGGCTCCCGAGGGAACATTCAGTATTGTCGTGATCCCAGACACTCAACGCTACATCAAGCAGGATGTCGGGACCGAGGGCAAATCGCGCATTGTGAACACGGTACTTGACAACCACACGCGATGGATTATCGACAATATTGCATCTCAGCGAATCGTCTTCGTCAGCCATGTTGGAGATGTGGTCGAAGACAATAGCACCAAACATTGGGAGGTGGCTCGGCGATGTCTGGACCGTTTGCACGGTCGGATACCGTACGGTATTTCAGTCGGCAACCATGATATGAAGGACAGCGGCGACGCTTCGCTCTTCCAGCGCTACTTTCCCCGTTCACGTTTCCAAAATTTCTCATGGTATGGAGGCAGTTTCGACCCGGATCGTCGCAAAAAGAAAGTCTCAGGAAACAACGTCAACAGTTTCCAGTTGTTCACAGCCGAGGGACTCGATTTCATTGCATTGCATCTGGAGTGCAATGCTCCCGATGATGTGTTGGCGTGGGCCGATCGTGTCTTGAAGCTGTATGCACATCGTCGGGCTTTTGTCACAACACATATGGGATTGGGCCCCATCGACAAACCCAAGAAAGAACGCGACTTCTTTGAAACTCCGAAAGGTCGCATGCGCTGGTCAAAAATTCACGGTAAGAAAGGCAACACGCCCCAACAGATGTGGGCCAAGTGTTTTTCGAAACACAAGAACTTGTTCATGATCTGCAGTGGAGACCAAAGCCGAACCACTGCCATGACTCGGATTTCTAGAGGAGCAAATGGTAACACGGTGTTTGAACTGTTATCGGATTACACTTCATCCGGACCGCTGAGAATCTATCGATTCCAGCCACCACTGAATCGAATCCGTGTCATCACCTATGATACAACTCGAGGCGCACTGTGCGAATTTCACAAGAACGTTCCAGACCGGACGGAACATCAGTTCATTCTCAAGTACTCAATGTCTCGGGATTGAGCTGCGGCTCTGTCGCTTCAAACCGCTGACGGGAAAAGCGGCACAAAATGCTGGAACGCGCCATGTGGCGCATCGGCCGGCATCGTCTTTCGAGACTGTTGCCTTCGCAGACCTCATGAGGAATTCCGAAGCAACGCCGTCGACTCAACCCCCGGGTTCCGCCAAGAGCGACTCAGAGCAATTCACGTACGACACGT
>JBDOMX010000395.1:1436-11148 GCA_039831615.1 Planctomycetaceae bacterium | reverse complement strand
AACAGGACGACAAGGAAAGTATCGCTATGCGGCGACGAATGGCCGGATGGAACGTCGACTGTTTGATGCAAGTCATTGGTGTGAAAGCTATTTAGTATGCGTTTGCCCTGCAATGAACGGATGCGCCAACGCCCCGAATGTAGCAATGCGCGTCCTTGACTTGCCCAGTCATAGCACTCAGAATGGTTGTTGTCAGGCATCCTGGAGACCCCAGCCCGCCTTTTTTGTTATTCGAGCCCAACAGGTCTGCAATGTTTTCCGGTCGTGATGTTTTGTGTTTCGCTTGTTCGTTGTGCCTCTTCGGCCCCTGCGTGGCGTCGGCCGGTCCATGGTCCGGATTGAAAGGAACTTCAGGCCGAGGTGTTTCGGACGAAACCAACCTGCCGACCACGTGGTCGACCACAGAGAATCTGGCCTGGCAGGTCGATCTCCCGAGCCGGGGCGCGTCGTCGCCAGCCGTGACGAGCGACCGGATCTACGTCACATCGCAGACGGAGGACGAATCGCTGTGGGTGATTTCCATCGATCGCCGGAATGGAGACATTCTCTGGAAGAAGAAGATTGGTGAGGGGATGCTGGTCGGCTACGGACCGCCGAATATGTTCCGGCCACGCCACAACGCCGCAACCCCTTCTCCTTCGGCTGACGAAGAACATGTCTGGGCATACTTCGGGACCGGGCACCTTGCTTGTCTCGACAAGGCCGGCGAAGTCGTCTGGACGCAGGACATGTCAGAAGAGTACGGCGCCTATGACATTAAGTTTGGGATGACGTCTTCGCCCCGACTGTGGGGTGACCTGCTGTATGTAGCCTGTATGCACAAAGGGCCGTCTTATGTCGTCGCCCTGAACAAGTACAACGGCGAAGAAGTATGGTTCGCCGACCGCACATTTCGAGCCAATGCCGACGGGACCGACGCCTATTCTTCTCCGGTGGTGCTCGAGTCGGATGAGGGTAACCAGCTGGTTGTCGTCGGGGCCGACCACGTGAACGCGTATAATCTGCTCAGCGGAGAACAGATATGGGTCAGTGCCGGTCTCAAGGTGGAGAGCGAATACGGCCGACTCAATGCATCCCCGGCCATCGGTGAGGGTGTGATTGTCTGTGCGTCACGCGGTGAAAGCACCATCGCCGTCCGCACGGGCGGAAGCGGTGACGTCACGGAGTCGCATCGGTTGTGGAACGGCCCGAATAACTTTGCTGATTGCCCGACGCCGACCTGCCGGCAGGGAATTGTCTATGTTCCGCGGGACGACGGAACGGCGCGCGCGTTCGACGCGATGACCGGCAAACGGCTGTGGCAGAAGCGGCTGCGAGGCAGGGTTTACCGCGCCTCGCCCGTCGTCGCGGACGGAAAAGTCTACATGCTCAGTAAGGAAGGCATCTGTACCGTGATTCAGGAAGGGACCAGATACCGGTTGCTCGCGGAAAATGAGCTGCCAGGCGAGTTCTTTGCCACGCCTGCGATCAGCGACGGATTCATCTATCTGCGCGCCAACGACAGGCTCTATGCGATCGGTCCGTCAGAATAGCGCATTGTCAATGGTAAAGGTGAGGACGCCACTGGCTTTGCCAGTGCTTCCCAGGTTCCAACACCATTTGGACTGCCACTGGCAAAGTCAGTGGCACACAACGAAAAGTAACTTTGACGACGGCTGGCGATTGCTGCGAGCAACAGAACTCATCAGTGCGAATTGACGGTACCCGCTGCGATTCATGAAAACAGGTTAGGCAATGCGCGATGCAAATTCACGAATGTACTTACGCGGTTTGACCATCGCGGCAGCAACCCTGTTCAGCATCGCAGGCACTGCAAATGGCGCTGATCAATTCGAATTCAAACCTGTGATCAACGCGCTGCAGGTGCCGGGACAGGTCAAGCTGGGAGGTGTGTCGGGGGTGGCGGTGAACAGCAGGGGACAAGTCTTCATGCTGCATCGCGCGGAGCGTCCCGTCGTCTGCTTCGAAGCAACCGGCGAGTACGTGCGTTCATGGGGCACCGTCCTCATCGGGTCCGGGCATGGCCTGCGGATCGATCGGAACGACAACGTTTGGGTGACGGATACAGGACATCACCTCGTCTATAAGTTCGATGCACGGGGCGAACTGTTGATGACCCTTGGAAAAGCTGACGAGCCTGGGACGGGGCATGATCAGTTCGACAAACCGACGGACGTTGGTTTCGGTCCGAACGGTGAGGTTTATGTGACGGACGGTTATGGAAACAGTCGCATCATGAAGTTTGACGCCGACGGTCATTTCCTGGCCACATGGGGCGAACATGGTGATCAGCCCGGACAATTCAACGCGCCTCACGCGGTCGTGATCGACAGAAAAGGCCGGGTGATCATTGGCGACCGGGATAATGACCGGGTGCAAATCTTTGATGGCTCCGGCAATCTGCAGGAGACCTGGACCGGGTTCGCCCCGTTTGGGCTGGCCTTCGACAACGACAGTGTGCTGTTTGTTGCCGATGGTCGAGCGAACAGCATCCTCCGCCTTGATTCGGCGGGCAAAGTGCTGCAGTCATGGGGTGGTGAAAAGGGCAAGGCGGCCGGCGAGTTCAGCACTCCGCACATGCTGGCGACGGACCGCCATGGAAATCTGTACGTCGCAGAGGTCAGCGGAAGACGCGTCCAAAAACTCGTCCGCCAGCGTTGATTAATTTGCAGAGAATTGGCCGCGGCACAGGCGTTCGATCAACGGTGCGCTCAGCAATCATGCGGTTGCCGTTCTGCCGATACGGGGAGCACAATCCGCCGTCCGCAGCAGGGCTTCCGTCCAATCGAGTCTCCGATATGATTCTACGGCGATTCATTCGGGGATGCTTGAGGACTGGCCGGAAGTGAACTACCGCTGCTGAAGGATCGCGCGCACCTCGGCCAGGCTTGCGCGAGCCTGAGGATAATAAGGCTGCAGTTGCACGACTCGTTCAAACTGCTTTTCAGCTGCCTGGAATTGCCCCTGCATTGCCAGAGCAGTCCCCAGATTGAAATGGGCCATCACGTAAGAAGGCTCGATCCTCACCGCCTGCTGGAAGTACTCGGCTGCTTCCGCGACGTCGTTTTGTTCAGCGGCGATCATGCCCAGGTTGTTGTAAATCATGGCAGACCTGGGATCGATCTTGATCGCCTGGAGGAATTGTTCTTTGGCCTCAGCAAATTTCCCTTGCTGGGCGAATACCAGGCCCAAATTGTCACAGGCTTTGACTGCGACACGTGGATTCGGTTTCAGTTCCAGCGCACGTTCCAGGTGTTTCTGTGCCTGTTCGAAATCACCCCGTCGCGCGTACTCGCAACCCGCGAGTGATTGCGCCTCCGGGTTCGAGAGATCCATTTCTACGGCCTGCAGCGCCAATTTTCCTGCCTCGTCCCGTTTGCCGGCCCAGCCGAGGACCTGAGAGAGGTTGGACAGTGCGTGAGCGTGTGCCTGAGCATCAACGCGGCCTTCGATCGTCTCGATGACTTCCGCGAGGGCTTCCTCGTTCCAGTCGGCACGGGAAGTCAGGATCCCCTGAGTCTCCAGCAAATCGAAGAGTTCGAGTGCCAAAAGACGATGTCCTTCGATGGTCGGGTGCACGTGATCGAGAAACAGGTTCTCGCCGGGGATGGACTGGTCTGACTGAGCCTCCACGATCGCGACAAAATCGAGCAGTGGAACGTCGTTTTGGGCGGCGACTTCGGCCACGATCTCCCGCATGGGCGTCAACGCCCGCAGGGGGCACACATCCTCGTCGCGGGCCCTCACGAATTCCGCTTTTGCCTCCGGATGCCGGCCCAGATGATCCAGCACACGGCCGCGCAGATAATGCAGCTCGGCATGACGGTCGTCGATGGCGTTCGCTTCATCAAGCGCCGTCAATCCTTCCTGAAAACTGCCTGCGTCGATGAATGTGCGGGCAGTCGCCAGGAGGCTCTGGCAGCGTCTGGCTTCGACCTCACTCAGAAACGCACGGTGTTCACTTTTAAACGGTGCACATTCTCTCAGATTCGACGCAGGAGTCACCAGCATGACTTCCGCACCGACCGATCGAGCGATGTCGATCATGCGCTGCATGTTGTAGCGATAGTGAGCCAGCACCTGCTGCTGCAGAGGGTCGTCCCGCGTGTAACCATCCAGTCCCACCGACTGGTCGAGAATCGTGTCCACTTCGCCGGACAGTTCGGTCGAATTCGGACTCGAGGGAGCATGCACCAGACGGTGGAGTGCCGAAAACGTTCTTGTTCCACTGAGGATGGCTCCCAGACCTCGAACGGCAGCAGGTGTTGCGATGACCGATTCGTACGTGCGGTGTTCCAGGAATTCATTGTGTCCGCAGTAGATCAAAAACAGGTCCGGTTCGTACTGAACCAACTCCTCCATCAGGAGCGCTACGCGGTAACTGGCATAGCTGATGCCACCCGCGTTGATGACGTCCCACGGGTGGGATGGATCCGCCGTTGCCAACAACTCGCGTAACCAGCCGCAATACGACGTCGTGTCATCGTAGGGTCGACCGAAGGTCGTCGACCCGCCGACACAAAAGATGCGATAGGTCCCGGGGGGCTTGGGCTGCGCGAAACTCTGGACGTTGAAGAACGACAATTTATTCCGAGCCGTCTGCATTTCCCCGGCGGATTCCAAGCTTTCCGCGTACAGAGGGATCCGTGACGACAAACCGACATAAAGGTCTTCCTCGTACAGGATCCGTTGAACTCCGACGGCCGCCAGAATCAGTTCCAGAACTCCGAAAAACGCCACGCACATGAACAGTGAAAACACCAATTTCCTGGAACGCGACAGTCTGGCCCGCTGGCGCTGTGCGCTTGTGTTTTGAGAGGAAGTGCGTTCCTCCGGACCGGCCTCGTTCAGCATGACGCAAAATCCTCACGAATCAGAGATGGCCAAAATTCAGCTGCCATTGTACCCGCTCGAGCGAGCGACAACGTGGTTTGAAATCCGTCATCGATGTGCATGCCATTTCCGGGAATAGAGTGCACGGATGCAAGGGCGTGGTGTGGGGGAAACAGATGAACGCCGGACAGCGATCGCACCTCGTCCTGTCACTGTTGAGACCGGGACGGACCGCCACGACAGCATCAGATACGATCGTGGGCACCAGTTCGTTCAAGCCTGAATCCAAAATTCAAGGAGAATCCTGCAGATCGCGCCAATTAAATCTGAGTCTCCTCGCGAAGTTTGGATGTGATCAACGAGACGAGTCGCTGACGGCCACAGGAATACGGTCTCGACAGTCCGACATCGCGGACTAAACGATCATGCTTCTGTGTTGAAAACTCAGGAACGAGCCAGAACGCTCTTTTCAAAACTCCTGGCTGGGACTCCGCTGAGCGATTCCGGTCGTGTCTTTGCAGTACCATGCCTGAAAAGACAATCCCGAGAATTCTGCCACCAGTTCCCTTGATTATTGGTTCGAGCTCAATTACATTCGAGCAACAATTAGGTACTTGCCTACTTTCTGGCTCAGTTCCTGACTGGGTCGTCTTTTTTGGGCTTAGTTTTCGGCTGAGCGTTTTCCAAGGAGAAAAGTGATATGTCGTTGAAGAGACGTGGTTTTACGTTGATTGAATTGCTGGTGGTGATCGCCATCATCGCAATTCTGATTTCACTGCTCTTGCCAGCAGTACAGCAGGCGCGCGAAGCGGCACGCCGAACGCAATGCAAAAACAACCTGAAGCAGATTGGCTTGGCATTGCACAACTATCACGACACTTTCCTGGTATTCCCTCCAGGTGCTGTGCTGCGTGACACGACGGGCGCCCGAGATACCAGTGCGGCTGGGCTTGTTGCGAATCCAGCCGCAGACGCCTGCAACATGAATGGTGATGCGAAGAATGACGCCGCAGCTCCATGGACCGTCCTTGTTCTTCCATACATTGAACAAAAGAACCTCTACGACCAGTTCAGCCAGGTAGGCCAATGGGTTGGCGGACGTCGTGACCTTTACAACGCTGGAAGCCATATTTTCAATCCAACAACAAACATTGACAATGGCCTCTTCGACGGGAACAGCCCTACCGCCTATCGCTGTCCGAGCAACCCACAGTTCCGCAAAGATCCGTACATCATGACCTACTACGGTTGTATGGGTGGTGGTCTGACGGATTCAATTTATCACTTTGCGGACAATACGGGTACCAAGGAAAACCCAACCGGTCCCTGCTACAACACCAGCGCAGGCAATCCACAGTCTCGACTCTTCTGGGACAACGGAATTCTGTACCACAATTCCGCCACCTCCGTCAGCGATGTTCGTGATGGAACAAGCAATGCCATTTTGGTTGGTGAGCAGATGTACGTGGCACTTAAGAAAGTCTACCGAGGCGGTGGCGGTACAGGGACAACGTTCTACCACTGGACCTGGTCGATGGGAAGCCGTGCCCACGGCAGTTCTCCTAACCACGTTTCGCTGACCGGAACATTTGACGGGATCAACAATCCAAGCCGTTCTACATGGACACATGAAGACGCGATTGAACTTGGTGGTTCTGTCCGAGTTCATACTCAGCACCTGATCGGCTACAGCAGCTGGCATGTCGGTGGAGCACACATGTGCTTCGCAGACGGTTCGGTCACATTCCTGAGCGAGAACATGGACCTGACAACCTACCGGTTGCTTGGCCCAATCGCGGACGGAAATATTATTGGAGCACTCTGATCATGGATCGACGTCAAGTCTATTTCTCGAAGGTATGTTACCTGTCCGGTGTAGCCGTTCTTGCGGCTTTCATTGGCGGGTGTGGGTCCGGGGTGACAGATGCCCCTGAGTCCTTCGAGATATCCGGTTATGTCAACTATGATGGCGAACCGGTCCCGTTTGGGATGATCGTATTCGTAGACACCGTTTCCCAATACCGCACGGTATGCAAGATCAATGACGGCTACTACGAGAGTCAGGCACGGAAAGGTCATAAAGGCGGGAAGTTTGACGTTCTGGTGACTGGTTATGTCAACGAAGGTGAGGGCGGTATGGAAGGTCCTTCGCTTTGGCAGGGTGCATGGACGACACAGGTCGAGCTTGCGGCAGAGTCGGTCGAGAAAACATTTGATATCTCGAAAGACGAAGTCGAAGCTGCTGTGTCAGTCGATCCCATTGAAGATACGTAGATGTTTTCTCTGACCCATGTGGGGATCACAACTACGGTGATTTAGGAGATGCCGCTGTGTTTAACACAGCGGCATCTTTTTTCGTTGGTAGCTCGTACTATTTCAAGCTCGTGGCGCACATCGAAGTTAGAAATTGAGTCGGTCCATGTCAGCTGCCTTCCATCTGCCACGCGCGGCGTGAAGGCATGCCTGCAGGCGATGGGACTGACTTCGGATCGAACGGTTCTCGTGATGGATTGAGGCAACTGCTATCTGATCGGTACCTGTCGGAACATTCCAGGTCCGGCTGTGCGGGACGCTTCTTCTCGTTCGTTCCCATCGTAAACTTTCACCCGGACCGTTGTGGCCGGCACAGCCGGACCTACTTAAGCTCCCACATCGATCAAGTGTTCCCGTCCCTGCTCCCCGGCGGGGAGAAGCAGGCCGGATGAGGGGCGATCGAACCGATCTCATACACTCTGCAACATCATCTGACGTCAGCACGGTTGATCGGAGCCAGTGCCGTGATTGCCCGCCGTGTACAGGTTCGTTGCAGGCCATTATTCGACAATTCAAATTGAAAGAATCAACGTCATGTCGCCAGCCACCTGTCCAATTTGTTTGAAGGTGAACCTCGGTCTCGTCTTCGCGATGCTGATAGCAAATCCTCCGATGCTCCTGCTGGCTGCAGACGCTCCGGTCCTCACGTCAGGCTCACCCGGATCTCTCACTGGTTCCGCGATTGCGCTGGGAAGCCGACTGGGCGCGTCGGCGATTTCAGCGGCTGATGACAAAACTGTCACGAATTCGATTGGGATGAAACTGGTCAGGATTCCCGCCGGTGAGTTCCAGATGGGATCTCCGGAATCCGACGAAGAAGCCCGAGACGATGAGAAGCCCCAGCATCCGGTGAAAATCACAATGCCGTTTCTGGTGGGAATGTATGAAGTCACCCAACGCGAATATGAGGCGGTCCAGGGGAACAATCCAGCCTGGTTTTCGCCGTCAGCTGGAGGCCGGAAAAAAGTGTCCGACGTGGATACCACCGAGTTTCCAGCCGAACGGGTTTCCTGGCTCGATGCCGTGGAATTCTGCACAAAACTTTCAGAACGTCCTGAGGAAAAGGCGGCCGGTCGCAGGTACCGTTTGCTCACGGAAGCGGAGTGGCAGTATTGTTGCCGTGCCGGAACCGCATCCCGATACCATTTCGGTGATTCCCTCGGTTCGCTGCAGGCAAACATCAATGGGCGGTTTCCGTATGGAGGAGCGAAACGCGGGCCTTACCTTGGGAGGACAACAAAGGTTGGTTCCTATCAACCGAATGCTTTCGGCTTATATGACATGCACGGCAATGTCGGCGAACTTTGTTCCGACTTCTTCGGCCGGGAGTACTACCAGCAAACACCCACCGATGACCCTCAGGGCCCGGAGAAAGGCAGCGACCATTTGGTGATGGGAGGCAGTTGGCACAGCGACGCATTTCGCTGCCGAGCGGCGCATCGCCGCAGCAATGCGAGGTCCGGCGTGGCCAGTTATTTCGGTTTTCGCGTCGCCTGTGAACAGCAGAAGTGACACGGCAGCATGCGGATTCCGGAGTCGTCTGCGTTGACGATTGAGTCCGGAAGCGGCGCTGCAAATCGCTGGTGCACTGTGACCGTGATCGGTCGAACACTCGGTTGCCGAATCCTTGAGTGCCTTGAGCTGTGAGCATGTTCCGGCGCGATTGAACGAACATCGCTCATGATCGGTCTCTGAACAGCTGGACGTTTCGGAAATTGTTTCTGTTTCACGCGAAGGCCATGACATGAGAACTGAATTCCTAACTCTCCTGACGGCGCTGATCCTGTTGAGTTTCACCGGCTGTGAATCCGCAGAATCGAAGGCCATTACAGCGATTGAGGAGTTGGGAGGTCACTTCGACGGCTGGGACCGGCTCGACATGGCCAACACGCAGATCACGGATGCCGGTCTCGAACACTTTAAAGAGTTCACCAAACTGCAGCGAATCGACCTCAACTCCACGCCGATTACTGATGCAGGATTGGAACACCTCAAAGGGCTCACCAGCCTGAAAGTGCTGCAGCTCGCCAACACGAAGATCGGGAACGCCGGTCTCGAACACCTCAAAGGTCTCACCAACCTCGATTTTTTAGTGCTCTCCAACACGCAGATTGATGACGTCGGTCTGGAGCACCTCAAACAACTGACCAGTCTGAGATATCTCGACCTTGCTGATACTCAGACCACAGACTCCGGCGTGCAACATCTCAAAGGTCTCAATGCTCTGGAATCTCTGCGGCTGAGCAACGCAAAGATCACGGACGCCAGTCTGGGACATCTCAAGGGTCTTACGAACCTGGAAAACCTCATCCTCACCAATACGCAAATCACCGCTGCGGGATTCGAAGAACTGCAGGCCGCACTGCCGGAGTGCAATGTGTTGCGGAGTGACTGAGAGCGAATCACCGTCGGCGACGCCGCGGAGAAGGAATATCCAAACTTGCTGCGCCAGATCAAGCAGCGGGAAGATGAACTCAAGCCACTCGGCTCGCTACCAGGCTGCCGCTGAAGCGTTCAAGGCCCAGCTGCTGTCGGAGCACGCTCAGCGAATTTCTCAGACACTGCC
>JBDOMX010000395.1:0-1426 GCA_039831615.1 Planctomycetaceae bacterium | reverse complement strand
GCAGCCGCAGAATTCGAAGACACACGGAACGGCGATGGCGTTGATCGAGCTGCCAACGCGACTCCCAACTGCGTCGCCTGAACACACAAATTGCGTCCGTACGCAGGAACGTCAGCACAGTCTCGTGAAGAAGCACGAGCCCGAATAGCTGTTGGAAGCAAGGGGTTGGTGCTGGCCGCGACGAAGGCGCTGGGTTTGAAGGTTTGACACGGGCCTCTGCGGGCCACATGTGCGGAATTCAACACCGTGCGGAGTGGCCGCGGTGACGGACCGACGCGTGGGGTGCCACTGCTGGCTTGTCCAGCAGTGGGGTCGGCGACAAAAGCAAGTGTCGTCCTGGCAGAAAAACAGTGGCTGTCGTCACAAAGTGCCCGAGGATCGGTATTCGTTCATGATCGGTCGCTCAGTGCGTAACCCTGCCCTGATCCTGACGTCGCCCGAATCGGTTTCTGCACTCACCGTCCACGCCGGGGAAAGTGAACAAGGCGGCTGCGACTCAGATATGCCGGCACGTTGGAGCTCTGGTGAGTGCGAAAACGTCAGGGCAGTCGGTTGACCGACAGACGGCGTTGTGGCTGCGGGAAATCGGCGAACAGCTTCACAAGAAACTGGCGAGGGCAAACTTCGTCGCGGAACGCGGGTCCGCACTACTGCAGGACTTTGTTGACGAGCACACCGCGCGTGGCATCACGTCGCCACGGAAGGATGCGTCACCGGGCAAAACCAGAAAATGGAATGCGGCCGCACGACACCTGCGAATCTTTTTCAAACAGCAATCCATGCGCAGTGTGACGCTGTCGCGTTTCGTCGATGGGTCGCTTCACAGCGAATCAAGAGCACCGGCAATCCGCTTACCGAAAACACTGTCCGCAGCGTGATTGAAGTGGATCGGTCACAGCGTGAAAGTGCAGAACCAGCAATACGCTCAGGTCGACGATCACCACTTCGACCAGTTCAATGCTGAGGCAGAAAAGGTGGCCCACAAGACGTGTAAAGTGGCCCGAAATCAAAATCGTGCCATCAATGTTTTTGCTGGGTTTATGCCAACCCAGAGTTACCCCGCAGGGACTCGAACCCCAACTGACAGAACCAGAATCTGTTGTGCTACCAATTACACCACGGGGTAGAACGCTGTTACAGTTGATTCCTGCAACCACTTCAATGTAGCACTATGGCGGAAGCCTGTGAAGTGCTTCGTGCGGCATTCCCGACGGCGAACATTCTCTGTTCAGAAGTGCTCCGCCGGTCGAATTCCTGAAGTGCGCAGATCCTGCCGAATGAGGTCGAGCAGCGGACAATCGTGCCTCTGGACGTCAATGGTACGCGGCGACGATCTGCCATTTGCCTCACGACGGGTGACCACCTGCCGACTCGCCTTACACAGAAAGTCAGGCGACTCTAGAGTGGTCGGTGGACGAATCCGCCC
>JBDOMX010000297.1:0-11153 GCA_039831615.1 Planctomycetaceae bacterium | reverse complement strand
TTGCCTTCGCGGACGATGATTTCGCGGCGAGAGAAATCGATATCCTTCACACGAAGACGCAAACACTCCGTCTGCCGCAATCCTCCACCGTACAGTATCATCGCAATCAGCAAACACGGTCCTTCCAGATGAGCCATGACTGATCGGATCTCATCGGGTGTGAGGACAACGGGCAGTCGTTTTGACTTCCGTGCGCGAACGACGCCTTCAATACGGTCCAGCGGCTGCTTCAGGACTTTGTCGTAGAGAAACAGAATCGCCGCCAGCGCCTGATTCTGCGTCGACGCAGAGACCTGTTGATTCACAGCAAGGTCCGTGAGGAACCGATTCACGTCGTCTTCTGACAAATCGCGAGGATGGTGGGGATGATGAAACAGGATGAATCGACGAATCCAGTGAACATAGGCTCGCTCCGTCCGCAGGCTGTAGTGATGCACCCGCAGAACATTGATCATGCTGTCATAGAGCCGGGGCTGCGGTTTCCCAGGGAAGAGCCCCAGCGGCTGCTTTGACGGAATTGACGAGTCCACGACAGTACTACTTACGAAGTCCATTAATGTACTATCGTAGTATGATGGGCTCGCAGGTTCGTCGTCAAGCCTCCGGGTTGATCCAGGCGTCGAAGTGCGTCAACTCGGCTGCAGTGCACGTGAGTCCTGTGCGCGTAAAAGCCTGTATCGATCCGCACTTCAATGGGTGTGGTCATTTGCGTCGCTCCAGGACGCACATCGATCGACAACAATACCCTTCCTGGCGGGCCCGACCCCACTGAAATCGATCGCGCTGGATTCGATGTTGACCGGGTCGGGACGTTCACTCAGGCCTGTGGTTCGGTCATCTTCATGGGATCCAGTGCATCATTGAGCACGTCTTCCGGAAGGATCTCCTGTTCAATGCACAGCTCACGGATCGTCTTTCCGGTCTTGAAGGCTTCCTTCGCCAGCGCGGCTGCTTTCTCATAGCCGATGTGTGGGTTCAGGCTGGTGCACATCGACAGGCTCTGTTCAACCGCCGCTTCACAACCTTCAACATTTGGTTCCATATTCGCCAGACAAAAATCAACGAACGTGGTCACACTATTGGACAGCAACCGAATACTTTCGAGCGTCGTGTGACCCATCACCGGCATCATAATGTTGAGCTGAAACTGTCCGCCTGTTGCTCCGCTAAAGGCGATCGTTTGATCGTTTCCTGTAACCCGGGCGCAAACCTGCATCATGGACTCACAGATGACGGGGTTGACCTTGCCCGGCATGATTGACGATCCGGGCTGAAGGTCGGGGAGCTTGACTTCGTAGAACCCGCAACGCGGGCCGGAACCCAACCACCGGATATTGTTGGCCACGTTGAACAACGTGGTCGCAATCGCTCGCAGCTGCCCGTGACATTCGACCAGCCCGTCACGTTGAGCGTTGGCTTCGAAATGGTTGGCTGCTTCGACAAACGGCACTCCCGTTTCCTTCGCAAGGACAGCGGAGACCCGCTGTCCGAATTCCGGATGAGTATTGATCCCCGAACCAACGGCAGTGCCTCCCACGGGGAGTTCCGTGACTGCTGCCATGGCTCGACCCGCTCGCTCCACGGACAACTGCAACTGTCGCGCAAAGCCTCCGAATTCCTGGCCCAGACGCAGGGGCGTTGCATCGGCCAGATGTGTCCGACCAATTTTGATGATTTTATCCCAGGCTTCAGCCCGTGCCTGAAGTTCGTCTGCGAGTCGCTGCAGCGCGGGGATCAGATCATCATGCACGGCCGTCCCGACGGCCACATGGATCGCCGTGGGGAACGTATCGTTGGTGCTTTGCCCCATGTTGACATGATCGTTGGGGTGGATGGGCTTTTCCTGGGCAAACCGATCGCCGCCCATCAGTTCGAGAGCTCGGCTGGCAATCACTTCATTCACGTTCATATTGCTGGACGTGCCGGACCCGGTCTGGAAGACATCGATCGGAAACTGATCGTCCAGTGTCCCCTCCGCGACATCGCGACAGGCTTTCAACAGAGCATCGACCTGTTCTTTCTTGAGTGGATTTCTGCCGCTACCCGTCAACTTGCCAAGATCTTTGTTCGCCTGAGCGCAGGCGAACTTCACACGACCCATGGCGTGAATCAGTTCGGGCGGCAATTCCCATCCCGAAATTGGAAAGTTTTCTACGGCTCGCTGAGTTTGAGCACCGTAGTAGGCTTCGACGGGGACCTGGACTTCCCCCATGGAGTCGCGTTCGACGCGGAATTCTGACATGTCAGTTTCACTCAGGTTGATTTGCTGTGCGAATGTTCGTTTCAAGTGGATAATATCCGCATTGATACAATTGGCAATCCGCTGACAACTTCCGCACCTGAATGCCCCCGTTCCATGGCCTACGCAATTATCGGCACTGCCGGACATATTGATCACGGCAAGACTAGCCTGGTCCATGCCCTGACCGGGACAAACACAGACAGATTCGCAGAAGAGCAGCGTCGCGGCATGACCCTCGATCTGGGCTTTGCGTGGTTCGACGCAGGCGAACACCGGATGGCCGTCATTGATGTTCCTGGACATGAAAAATACATCGCGAACATGCTGTCCGGTGTGGCGGCGATCGACATCGGGCTGCTGGTTGTTGCCGCCGATGAAGGTGTCGCTGTGCAGACGCGCGAACACCTGGCAATATTGGCATCACTGGCCGTGCCGAAGTTGATTGTCGCCATGACAAAAGTCGACCTGTCCGATGAAATCACGATGGAAATCATCGAAGAGGACATCCGGGAACTGACCGATCCGGCTGGCTACACCGACGTCGTCGTCCAGCGCGTGTCGGCGAAAACCGGTGAGGGCGTTGAACAGCTCAGGAGTCGCCTCCGGTCACTCACCGCTGAGATCAGCCGGCCGGAACCCAGCGGTCCGTTTCGCCTGCCGGTGGATCGCAGCTTCACTGTGCCCGGACGCGGCTGCGTCGTGGCAGGGACGATCTGGCAGGGGCGAGTGACCACTGGTGACCAGCTGCAGATACTTCCTGGCGGCCACTCAGTGCGAGTGCGTGAAGTGGAGGTTCACGGTGAAACGGTTGAGACAGCCCAGGCCGGGTATCGCACGGCGTTGAATCTTGCAGGAGTGTCACACACAGAAGTATCACGAGGATGTGAGCTGGTTGCGGTGGATTCGTTTCAGGCAACCGAACGCTGTGTCGCTGCAATCCGCCTCTATGACGATGCACCGGAACTTGCCAATGGTCGTGTGGTGCGTTTGCATACGGCGGCGGGAAGCGTCGAAGTCAAAGTGCTCACCGGCGGTGGTGCTTTATCGCCGGGTGAAAAATCTATCGCCGTGCTGAAATGCGACCGCCCCATTTTACTCGCACCCGGCCAACCGCTGTTGTTGCGACGACCCGGTGCCAGCGGCACGTTTGCAGGAGGCCGGGTGCTCGCCAGCGGCCGACTGGACGGCCATCGCACCGGGACGCTCGTTCAATTTGGTCAACAACTGTCGGAAGCGGCGCCGCAAAAACAATTCGAAGCGTGGCTGGACCTGTGTCGATTCCTGGATCTGTCCGATCCCGCACTGCCAATTGACATCGGTATGACCCGGAGCGATCTGGAACAACTGTGTCTCAACGGTGAACGCAACGGTACGATTCAACGAGTGCCAGACTCGTCGATCGTGGTTTCAAAACGCGGGCGTGAGTTACTCAGTGACACTCTGGTGCAGCGTCTGGAAGGGCGTTCGCATGATGGGAAAGCGGTCTGGACAGATGATGCTTCGCTGGTGGAAGAAACTCGGTCACTGGCCCCGGAGCCGGTGATTCGGTGGTTGTTGGAGGAACAAATCCGATCGGGCCGGATCATTCGCCTGAATCGCCAGATCACCGCAGCATCTGCTGTCAGTTTGCTACCGTCTCAACAGGCAGTATTCACGAGCCTGTTGAATCGCTACAACGGCGAACGCCAACCACCAACGATGGCTGCGTTAGCGGAGCTGGAAAATAAGTCTCGGAAAGAAATCGATTCCCTGATCAAACTGGCCGTCTCTGAGAGTATGCTGGTGAACCTCGGTGGTGGATGGTGTCTCACACAGGTTGTTCTCGACGAACTCAAGCGAGAACTCCGCGAGCTGTTTTCTGAACAGTCGGAACTCACTGTAGCTATGATTCGCGATCGCTGGGGATTGACGCGTAAACACGTGGTCCCGTTTCTGGAGTACTTTGACAAGATGGGGGTTACCAGCAGATCCGACAACCAAAGAACGGCCGGCCCCAAACTGGGCTGATTCTGCCAGTCCCCACCGGTACCAACTATGTCCAATCCACTTCGTAATTTGCCGGCCGTCAACGCGGTTCTAAACCATCCGGATATTGAAGATTTGTTTGAAGATGTGTCACGCGCCCAAATCACAGAGTGTGTTCGGGGAGTCATTGACAGTGTGCGGGATCAGATCAAAGAACACGCGGATTCACATTCGGAAGTCACGCTCGATTCTGTAACCCGTCAGACGATTGACGCGGTCCATCGGCTCAGGCTTCGCCGTCTGAACTTCGTGATCAACGCGACTGGCATCGTGCTGCATACCAATCTGGGTCGAGCCGCCCTGTCAGACTCGGCCATCAAACGGATTGTGCAGGCAGCTCGAGCGACCAACGTGGAACTTGATCTGGAGTCCGGAACGCGATCGCGTCGCGGCAGCCACGCCGAAGAACTGCTGAAACAGCTGACTGGAGCTGCAGGGGCACTGATTGTTAACAACTGTGCGGCGGCAACAATGTTGAGCCTACAGGGTGTTGCTGCAGGAAAAGAAGTCATCATTTCCCGCGGCCAGCTCGTTGAAATCGGTGGTGGCTTTCGCCTGCCGGAGGTGTTCGCAGCTGCCGGCGTCATTCTTAAAGAAGTGGGAACGTCCAATCGAACTCGAGTCAGTGACTACGAGAATGCCGTGAACGACAACACGGGCGCAATCCTTCGAGTTCACCGCAGCAACTTTCGTGTTTCCGGCTTTGTTGCAGAACCGTCGGCCAGCGAACTCGTAAAGCTCGCTCAGCAACACGGACTGCCGATGATTGATGATCTGGGCAGTGGTTGCCTCACCAGCCTTGCTCCGCTGGGACTTGACGAACCCGACATCGCGTCCAGCCTCAGCTCCAATGCGAACCTCGTGCTGTTCAGCGGAGATAAACTGCTGGGTGGACCACAGTCAGGCATTTTACTCGGCGAAGAGGTCTGGATCGAACGCCTCCGCCAACACCCGATGGCTCGCGCCATGCGTGTCTGCAAATTGACGCTGGCAGCCCTCGAAGCCACCCTCGAAGATCACCTCGCCGGTGATGCATTCGAAACGATTCCCGTGCTGTCAATGCTTTCCATGCCCGCCCAGGAGGTCAGAGAGCGGTGCGAGTCCGTTGCCGACGAGCTGTCGGATATCGACCTGGACCTGTCGGTTGTGTCGTGTGAATCGGAAGTTGGAGGTGGCAGCCTGGCGGACCAGAAAATCGCGAGCTTCGCCGTACGAATTGGCGGGCCGAAGCCCGATGAACTGGCGGCGGCGCTGCGGACAGGAGAAGGAAGCGTCCTGGCAAGAATCGAGCACGGAGCCGTTGTGATGGACCTTCGCTCTGTCCGACCGGATGACGACTCGATCCTGGTCGAAAAACTGCGAGAGATCGTTCGCGAACCGTGGAGAACGAGCGGGTGAAACAGGAACGCGCCTGCCGCCGACACATCGTACTCCTGGGAGTCGGCCACACAAATGCTCACATCGTTCGCATGTGGGCCATGCATCCGCTGCCGGACACAGACCTCACCTGCATCTCCGACAGCAACGTGGCCACCTATTCGGGGTTTCTTCCAGCCGTGCTTGCGGGTCAACTCCCGCCGGAGGCGATGGAAATCGATCTGGTGCGACTCTGCGAGGCGGCCGGTGCGCGACTGATCACCGAACCGGTGACGGGGCTTGATCGCCACAGGCAACAGCTGCTTTTTGCAGACCGCCCGGCTGTTCGCTACGACGTCTTGTCAGTGGGAATTGGCTCTGTGCCACAGATGCCGCCTGTTGGAGCGGATTCACCGTCACTCGTCACCATCAAGCCCATGCGATCATTCATCGATCGCCTGTCCATTGCGGTGGCCCAATGTGATTCCGGAATGAATCCGTTGAAGATTGTGGTGGTGGGCGGTGGCGCAGCCGGTGTGGAAGTGACTCAATGCCTGCCCGCACGATTGAAGTCGATGACGACATCCGACTTCCACATCACACTGGTGAATCGGGGTGATGAACTGCTGCCCGGATGTTCACCGCACACGACGCGACGTGTGCGACGGCTGCTCGATCAACGTGGCTGGACCGTGCTGCAAAACAGTTCCGTTATCGAAATTCATCAATCGAGTGTCAAGCTGCAGACCGGCACAGCAATCCCGGCGGACGTGGTGATTTGGGCGACGGCCGCCACAGCTCCGGCCCTGCTGTCGGAATTCGATTTGCCGAAAGACGATCGCGGTTTTCTGCTCACCAATAACGCGCTGCAGTCGACCAGTGGTGATCCGATCTTTGCCGTGGGCGATACGGGAACAATCGAAGACGGTGCTGTCCCCAAGGCAGGTGTGTACGCAGTTCGTCAGGGACCGATTCTGTGGGACAACATTCGGCGGCAACTGAATGGGCAGACACTTGTTCCGTTTGAGCCGCAGTCTTCGTTCCTCAAACTGCTCAACATGGGTGACGGCAGTGCTGTCGGCGAATGGCGAGGTTTCAGCTTTGAGGGTCACTGGGCCATGCGACTGAAGCAGCGGATTGATCAGCAGTTCATGGACAAGTATCAGTTGCTGGCGGACCAGATGACCATGCCGGAGGACATGCAGTGCCGAGGATGTGGCTGCAAACTGGGCGGTGATACTCTGGAAGCCGCTCTCGGCGGCGACGGCAGCACATCAAGAGACGATGCCACGATTATTCGAGCCGGTACCAATGCTTCCGGCAAAGACGACGTACTGGTGACGACCGACTTCTTTTCTGCACCGTTCCGCGACGCGTGGCTGACGGGTCGAATCGCCGCGATCCATGCCGCCAGTGACATTTATGCGATGGGCGCATTTCCCTTCGCGGCCGAAGCCATCGTCGTCCTGCCAGAGGGCGATGAGTCCACTCAGATGCAGATCCTGAGTGATTTCCAGGCAGGTGCAGCTCGCGAATTCGAGCGCATGGGAGCGAACATCACCGGCGGCCACACGATTACAGGACCTCGCTGGGAAGTCGGCTTCACAGTGTTCGGACGGTCGGCGGGAGACAGGTTGATCCGCAAGCAGGGCCTTGTCATCGGTGATCATCTTTTCCTGACCAAACCGCTGGGCAGTGGAGTGTTGATGGCTGCCCTGATGCGCGGCAAGTGCCGGCATTCCGATTATCAGTCCATGATCAACGTCATGCTTCGCAATAACCATGAGTCGGCCCAGATCGCCGTGTCCTGTGGCGTCGTCACCGGGACAGATGTGACGGGGTTCGGACTGCTCGGACATTTGCAGGAGATGCTGACCGACGACATCCGCGTCATGCTGGACGGAAAATCCATCCCGTACCTGCCTGGTGCCTGCGCAGCAGCGCAGCAGGGCATCGCCAGTTCATTGTTGCCTGCGAATCGATGCTACCTTTCCGGTGTGGTGAGCGATCGAAACGAATCGCTCGATCTGCTGCTGGATCCACAAACGTGCGGTGGTTTGCTGCTGGCCGTCCCGCCCCAAAGCGTTGCCACGTTCCAACGGCAGTTTTCAGAACTCCGTTTGCCGGAGCCATCGCAAATCGGAGAAGTGTACAGGGCCGAACCGCCGCAGCCACGCATCAGCGTGGAAACTTAATGCTACAGCGTATGACGCTGATTTGTGGCCGCGGCGGAGGTTCCAGAGCCCATTTTCCATTGCTCCCGCGAGCCAGAACCCGCCACGACTTTTCGAAAACTGCTCTAACGCGACTCCCGAATGCTGCTCGATTGTTCATGGCCCAGCACGATGTGGTCCAGGATGTCAATTCCGATCACGTCGGCGGCTGATTCAAGACGACGAGTCACAGCGAAGTCTTCGCGACTGGGAGTGGGATCGCCGGACGGATGATTGTGAACAAGGATCACAGACGCAGCTGCATCTTTGATTGCCGGACGAAAGACCTCACGCGGATGAACCAGGCTGGCATCGAGAGTTCCCACCGTGATCTGGTGTGTATCGATGACCTGATTCTTTGTATTGAGCGTGACGATGTGAAATTCTTCCTGCGTCCCGTCGCGAATCAGCCGTTCGAAATGACGGTGGCAAAATGCTTTGGCATCTGCAGATGATTTGATTCCCGCAGCTGCCACTTTTCCGCCGGCGTCAGCCACGCGGCGACCCAGCTCAATTCCCGCCATGATCTGGCAGTAGGCTGTTTTCTCCACAGCACCGGTGATTGCCTTCAATTCTCCACGTCCGGCTGCGGCAAGATCCTGCAGTCGCCCGTCGAATTGTTTCGCCAGCTTCTCACCGGCCATCACCGCTGATTCACCCGGGCGACCGCTGCGAATGAGTATCGCCAGGAGTTCGGAATTCGTGAGGGAAGTCACTCCGTGGGCCAGCAGGCGTTCACGCGGGCGGGCGCGTTCAGGCGATTCTGTGATTTGCACTCCGAACAGTTTTTCATCAAGCCAGCGGCTTGATGAAAATGTGCCGCGACCTGAATTCCAGCGGTATTGTGTCGGCGAGCCGGCGTCTTCCCGCACAATCCAACCCTGCCGTTCGAGATCATTGATGACACGGGTCACAAAAAACGGTTTTTCGGACGAACAGCTGGTGTGGATTTGCTGCACCGCGAACACATCCTGCTGCGTCACAACATCGATGATCGATTTGTACCGGTCATAGCGCTCGGCGGAAGAATTCGTTTTCTTGGTGCGTGCATTCATGGGTGCCTCGATTTGCAGCAGTCATCCTCTATCGTGTCGGGGCCACTGCCGGACCGCAAGCCGGTCGCCTGATTGCCTCGCATCATTCTGCCAGCTTCCACTTCAGACCAGAACCGCGACGATGAACAATTCCGTTCGCTGTCCAATTCTCAAACCGTTGTCGATGCTCGTGGTCGCGCTGTCGCTTTCCATTGGCTGGGGCATTCGAGGCAACTTTGGACACGAAGCCGGTGCCATGATCGCCGGCGCGCTGTCAGCGATCGCAGTAGCGCTGGTTTCCGGCCGCCGCGACTGGCACCGGCGCGTCATGTATTTTGCGTTCTTCGGCGGGCTGGGCTGGGGATTCGGTGGCTCGATCGCATACATGTATCCGCTGGCGTTCACGGAATCCGGACACACCGCGTCGACATACTACGGATACTTCGCGATCTTTCTGGAAGGCGGGTTGTGGTGTGGAATGGGGGCCGCCGGGACGGCCCTCGCCGCCTGTATGCCGATGTCTCGCTTAACTCGATTCTTCGCACCGTTGTGTTTCGTGCTGGTTGCACTGGGGCTGCGACATTACATCGAAGAGCCCCTGGCCGTTTTCCTTGCTCCGCCAGGTGAAGATGCCGGCGATGGTACCTGGCATCGACACAAAAGCCCGCTGTACTGGTTTGACGCCGACTGGCTGCAGGCAGTCATGGCGCTGATTGGAGTGTGCGCCTACGATCTCTTTGATCGAACCCGACAATCGCGTCGTCATCTGATTGAACATCCGGCAATGCTGATTCCGTTCCTGATGGCGGGCGCGGCACTGGGACACGGGGTGCTGGCGATCCTTCACAGCAGTGGCCTGGACGTCAGCGTTCGCGATGCGTTCACAGTACATCTTGGAGATTTGTCCTATATCAATCCCGAAACCGGTGGCCGGTTCGCTGCTGATCAGCTGCTGACAAACTGGCCGCAGTTCTTTGGAGACTACGCCCAACACCTTGGTTGGAGCATCGGACTGCTGGCCGGAGGAGCCATCTACTTCATCTTCACGGGTCGTTTCCGCAACGATTCATCGCTGCTTCTTTATCTGTCGCTGGGATGGTTAATCTCGTTCCTCGCGTTGCCGACGCTGGGGAGCACTCAGCTGATGGACTACGGTGGACTGCGCGTGATGCCTCCTCGCAGCGATGACTGGGCGGGGATTTTCGGTGTGTTTGCGGCCGCGCTCATCTGGTGCTGTCGGTACGAACTGAAGCCAGTCGCCCAGGTGATGACCAGAGGGTTTATTCTTGGCGGAATCTCATTCGCTTCAGTGCCGATGATTCGCTACCTGCTGCGCTATCCCGGACACCCCTGGCGATACGACAACGTGGTGCCGGAGGGATGGAACCACTACCAGTCGGCCAACTGGCACAGCATTTTGGAACAGATGCACGGTTTCGGACACGGACTGGCGATCGCCCTCGCCATGGCCATGTTGTGGAAACGCCAGCCGGTGGATCAACACCAGGACAATGATCGACGGTGGACCATCGGTTTTGCCGCGGCGTTTGTGCTGTTCGGATTCGGGTTCCTCAATCTGCATAAACTCGTGCATACGTGGATTAAGAACAAATCGATCCCGGACACGCTGAAGGCACCGTTTTTCGAATTCATCGAACTTTCGCCAAACACCTGGTTCCGTGTGGTGTGGTGGTCGGCGACCGCTGTGGGCGCGATTCTGTTACTGACTCACCTTCGACGTCGGCTGGAGATCATTCCTGCGTCGTGGATCGGCAGAGGCCAACTCCTGTATGTCCTGTTCCTGTGGCTGATGGTGATCGGCAATCTGATGCGGGCCATTCCCGGATTCACCGACGGTCGCATGGTGACTGAGTGGATGTTGTTCATGAATGCGTGTTTGGCCACTTTCCTCGTCGTCTGGCTGCCAGGACGATTGACGGTCGATGTGGCGGTTGGGAACCGTCCTGAATGGCGATCATTAGCAGCCAGCTGGTTGACGGGTCTGTTGCTGGCATCGGCCCTGATGACAGCCTATGGGTTCTGGACATTAGCCTTGTATCAGGAGCATCTGCAGGGCAAGCCATGGGCCAATCATCGCCGTTTCGGCCCTGAAGCGACCTGGCGGATCAAACCGATTTTGAAACACGGAGATCACCCTTAGAGCCGTTTTCGAAACGTCGTGATGGGCTCTGGCTCGCGGGGGCCAATGGGATCATGAGCTCTGGCACTTCTACCGCGGCCACGAATCAGCGACATACGCTGTCGCGGAGAAGCCCTTAACCT
>JBDOMX010001088.1:0-2544 GCA_039831615.1 Planctomycetaceae bacterium | reverse complement strand
CTGGTGCGAATCACGTCATCGCTTAACTCGGTATCAGGCGTCAGCGGCAGTATGACCGAATTCTCGCCAGGAATCCCCCCACGATGCAGACCACCGTTGGTCCTGCGGAACAGACTCCGCTGATTGTAAGCTGCCATCCGAGTGAAGAAATTCTCCTCCTCAGTCCCCGTCGAGCCCGGGACAAGAATAACGTTTTCAAAATACAGATCGCCAATGGGTCCTGAACAGCGATGATGCTTCCCGGCCGCTGACTCCGGCTGTCCCTCTTCCCATGTTCCAGTGGCATGCTTGAATCGAAACGTCTTTGCCTGGGTCAGATCGACGTCCGCAAATCTCTGCCGGTCAATCATGAGACTTGATCGAGATTGCCGGGCGACCGGACCCAACGACAACGCCTGCACATTGACAGTGCTGACCGCCACCGATCCGGGGTCGCTGATCCGAGCATCAATGGAAGCCATTCGACCATACGCCTGGAATTGCTGAATCGTCACCCAGTAGGACTTGTTGTGGCGCAGGGAAGAGGTCGACAGGCGAACGTGATTCGGACTTGTCTCTTTCGTCTGATCGAGCATCCATTCGACTGCCGACTGAAACAGCTGATCGTCACGAATACCATGTCCTGTGCCGGACACTTCCGTAAAACGCGACCGGAACCCCCGTTCCATCAGCTGATTCTGCATGTTTCGGGAGTGTTCCACCGATACACCTCCGCCGACGCCTCGATCCCAGGCGCCGTGGATCATCCAGGTGGGGGTATGTTGAAAGTTGACGACCAGCAGTGCTGCCGAACGAGACTGCCAGGATGGTTCTTCCCACGGTGGCATATGAAACGTGTACCCGCCGGGTTTACGCCACAGCCGATAATCGCAATATCCTGACATGGGAACCGCCCCGGCGAATCGATCCGGATAGTGCGAAACTATGTAGAACACCGCAGCGCCACCCATGGAATGTCCGAACAGCGTAATCCGGTTTCGATCGACCGAGTATTTCGAACAGACGTCTTCGATCGCCTCCAGCGCATCAACCTCACCGTAGTTTTGAAACAGCGAACCGGGGCCTCGTCCGGTTGGGCGGATGGCAATGCACTCTCGTCCCTGCTTGCGGGCAACATCGACGACGGTTTCAATCTTTTGGAATGCTCGGCCGGGATTTTCGATGACCTCACCCAGACCGGGCTGCAAATGAACGATCAATGGCCTGGGGCGATCCGCATCTCCAGTCGCGACAATTCCGTACGGCCGTTGCACTCCATCCATCCGTGATGTGTAGTGTTCAATTTCCGCCGCCAGATCGCCCGCATTCGCGACGATCCCAGGCGATCGTTGCGGTTGCCCGCCACTGATGTCATTCCATGTCAGAAATGACATGAGAACCGCGACAATGTGATGGCTCATGAAAGCTGGTCGAATCATCAGTCTGCCTTCCGCTCATTTCGGTGAAACGTCATGCGCCGGAGATTTCACCGACTTTGTCATGAGAAATGCCAGAAGGTCATGCAGCTCATTCTCCCTGAGAACCTGGCCAACGTTGGCAGGCATCGGTGATGCTTCAATCATTCGCCGCTCTTCAATTTCTGCCAGCGGAATGCGATGTTGCTTTCCTTCCTGATCGACCAAAACCAGGATTTGTCCTTCCTCGCCCAGTACCAGGCCGCTGAAGACCTGGCCATTGTCTGTCACAACAATCGTCGCACGGAAATTTCGATCGACGATGCGGGACGGATCGAGAATGTCTTCTAACAGCCGATCGACACTTCGTTGTCCAATCCCGTCCAGTTCCGGACCGAACCGTTCGCCCTGGTTCTCGAGGCGATGGCACACGGCGCACGTTTTCTTAAAGATCTCCGCCCCGCGGGGCGCCGACGGCTGAGCTTCCCGAAAGGCAAGTCGCTGCTGATCGATTGACTCCTGAATACGCTGGTCGACCGAGGGCAGATCGGCGACCAGTGCCTTCACGCGGGCCCGGACATTGGTCAGATCACTGAACGACAAAACTCGATCCACTTTGCGGTCCAGCAGAATCTGTGGAGAGATCTTGCCTTTTTCCACCATGGACAGGACAGCGTCTGCTCCTTTGGGACTGATGACGAGTCCTCGCGCGAGTCCGATGGCGACAACCTGCGGAGCAGTGGGGAGCATGCGAAGTGAGCGTTCCCGAAACTCGTCTCGGTTCGCCAGTTTTTCAGTCGCAAACTGGCGCAACACGGGGAGTTCGTCACCGTTGTTCATGATCGCAAGGAATGCAGGAACGAGTTGCGGAGGGTTGACTGCGAGCAGCGTCTTGACGGCCGCAGTCCGTTTTTCCGGAAATGGCGTGTCGATCGCCGCAAGCTGAGCAAGTCGATCGCCGGTCCCCACAAGCCGCATTTCGGTGGCTAACGCGAGACCTCGATCGACGTCGTCAGATACGTCGCTGCGGAGCAGTGGTTCTGTCAGCCGCTCCGCCCACTCAGTGACCCCTGTTGGCACCGGAATTCCCCGTTCCTGTGCACCGCTGTAAACGGCCGACACGATGGAGATTTGCATTTCTGTATCCCGG
>JBDOMX010000061.1:0-2555 GCA_039831615.1 Planctomycetaceae bacterium | reverse complement strand
TCAACATTTCACACGCACTTCGATTCTCCGAATGGAGACGAGCACACCAGGCATCTGCCATGAAATGTCACTTCAAAACAAGAGGATCACCAATCCAACACTCATAATGTGCGACTGTAGTACTAGGGCACAACCGAGTTCTGCTTGGTTTGAGACCCGTATGGAAAGATGGCCAATTGGTCCTCGCCATACCGGAATCAACCTTCCAGGCGCTTGGCCAAATCCTTGTCATGGCCGAGGAACTGCCCAAGCCAATGGTAGCAGCGAAAGTTGCCACCCGAGGCTGGATTCATGCCGTAGCTCCCGCCCTCACGAATTCGGTAGCACCGCAAGTAGTGAATCGAGTGCTCAGTATCACCCGCCAATTCGGATTCAGTGGGATTTCCCATGCAACCCTGACTCGCGATGCGGATCAGTCCAGATCCAACTGGCAACGAACTCTCAGGAGCTTCAGGTGATACTCACTCACTCACACACTCACGATTGAATGCACTTCACGACACGAACCGATGGTTCATCCACCTGTTCCCTCTGTCTCGAATTGTATTCTTCCGTTTACTACGTGTGATGTGTGCTCCGCACACAAAACATCTCCCGCAGATGGCGGGGGATCGGGACAGACGTCCCACACAACAGCGGAATTGCCGGGCGGCCCACCCCTTTTGCGAGAGGAGATCATGTGACGAAAGTCCAGGCCACGTCGTGGCGCTGAATTTTCTTCCGACACAGGCACTTTCATAAGCTGCAACAGAATGCTCCGCGGCAGGTCGATTTCGGCCTGACCCGGACGCTTGGCACTACGGAATCGTTTCAGGCTCCCGCAATTGATGCTGGGAGGCGGGCAGCGAGCTCAGTCCAGCATTTCGAACAATGCTTGATCGGGTTCGTTTTGCGCGCCGACCGGACTGACGGTTGTACGAATTCGGATCTGCCGGCAACGGATTGCGATGTCGTTCGCCTGTCGCTGGACGGTCAGTCGAATGGCGCGCTCAGCGTGCGTGCGCGCTCATGAAGGACGCTGTCACGGTGCTGACTTCCGGCCGTTAAAACGTAGTCCGACGAATAGTCCGATTGCCTGTCCGATTTAGTCCGATGGGGGTAAGACACGTCTTAACGATTTTTAGGCAACCGATCTCACCAAGTGTCGTGTCCGCAAAGACTTACGTCGGCAACTTTGTCGGCTTCAGATGTCGAAAACTAGGAGCCCTGCCGCCTCAACTTTTCACCGTCCGTGCCATCGATTGCCAGGGACGGACAAACGGCGTCTAAACCCCTGTCACCGCAGGGGTTTTCGTCGTTAACGCTGGCCAGTTCCATGGTCACCCTGTTGCCAGCCGATGACGGCAAATGACAGGGTTTGCCGCAGGTTTTACTCCCAGTATGCTCCCAGGATTCTTCTTCGCGTTGATCGGGCTGCGGGGTCCACGGTGTGGGAATCGCGGCAACGGCCCTGGCCTGATCTTCGATGCCGATGGCCATCGGCATTCACGCACCAACCGGCGATTTCTCGATCCGGTTCGGATGATTCGCCGCAGGACACAAGCCACGATGTCATACAGCGCTGACCATCAGCCTGGCTGAGTCTGTGTCGGCGGCGATCCTGACGACGAGCACGGCGGGTCTCAAAGCTGAAATCGCCAGGAGAGTTCCGTAGCCCCGTCGGCGGGCTTTAACCGACGAGCGAACCGCATTTACTGTCCGCCAGCAAAGATCGAATGCCAAAAGCTCGAGACCAAACATGGGTTCACAGTCTATCCGAGTCGTGATTTTCATACCCGTGACGACAGCAGCAACGCAACAGTTCAGCTAGTTGCGAGCATGATGAGACGCATCTCCGACACGATAACGAACATTCAGTTCAGGTGTTGCCAGGCGGCGGTTTCCCTGCACCATCGATTCCAGACAGCGTTCCAGCATTCCGCTGACCAGTAACGTGCGTTCAATCGGATAAGGCGCTTTGCCCGTGGCAAACATCTCTTCGATGTTCGATGCCAGACAGGCGGAATAATGGACATTTGGTCCAGGACTGCGCAGGAACTGTGTGGCCACGATTCCGGCCGGCCCTTTTAGTTTTGCCGCGAACAGGAAATCACCCACGGCGCCATTCAGCCACAACAAAGTGGTTCTGAGACCGTCGTTCCGGTCAATGATGTAGGCACGGGGCTTTTTGACAATCTCTGGTAACACGCCGCTGCGAAGCAGATCCTGAGGCCGTGCATCTTTAAGCGTGATTCCCTGAAGTTCATCACTGCACGACAAAGCCGCTTCAAGAATTCGTGCGGACCAGCGACCTTCTTTAGCAGCACTCCAGACATCGTCACCCTGCAGTAGTTGCACGGATTTGACACCGGATTCACCACCTTTGCGGCGTTCAACCATCGACTGCAGTCCTTCCAGTGCATGGAAATCGTGTGCATCGGAACCTCCAGCTCCGGCCATCACAACTTCTTCGATCTCCGCACCAAGCGGGATTTCCAGTTCAGGCAGTCGCCAGGTGAAAGGAATGGAGGAACCGGCCAGCATCGGAAAGTTGAGACGTTTTGATGCATCCACCA
>JBDOMX010001126.1:0-2559 GCA_039831615.1 Planctomycetaceae bacterium | reverse complement strand
GCGCGCCCGCGCCAAAGGTCGTGTGGTGGATCGGGTTGAGCTAGCGGTCGAAATCGACCCGCTCCGGCGTGTCGAAACATGCGGGATCGAGATTGTGCAACACGCCGGGCAAATACACGATGTCGCCAGCCCGGATGGTGAGCGATCCGACCGTCACGTCGACCACGGCATTGCGCGAGACCGAGGCAGATGGGTAGCGCCGCATCAGTTCATCGGCGGCGGCGGGGATCAAGGTTGGGTTTTCGCGCAGCAACTGCTGGTCCTCAGGATGTCGCGCCAGATGCATCGCGATCATGCCGAGCATCGCGGCGACCGTGTCGAGCCCGGCGAACAGGATGTTGCGCGCCATCCGCATCGCTTCGTCGAGCGTCCAGTCGCGTCCCTCGATTGGTTCGGCGATGATGCGGCTGAGCAGATCGTCCCCCGGCTGGGCGAGGCGCGCCGCGATGTAGGGGTGCAGATAGGCATCGACCGCATCGCGCAGTTCGACCACCCCCATCGTGCCATCAGGTCGGGTCAATTGCGCGCCCAGCGGCCGGAGGATGGCGCGATCGGTGACCGTCACATCGATCATCGACAGGAACACGTGGACGGGCAGAATCTCTGCGAAATCGGGCATGAAATCGCATGTGCCGCGCCGGATCAAGTCGGCGATCAGCTCCTCCGCCAGCGCGGTGACCGAGGCTTCCAGCGCGACGATGTGGCGGCCGCCATCCGGCTGGCTCTGAAGGGCGGCATCAGCGGGGCAGAGCGGCGTATCGCACGAATGGTTTCCAGTGAACTTCTGAAGTGTGTGGGGAGGCTCACGTCAGGCGGAATAGATCTTAATCAGACTTCCGCCGTCGAATTCTTTGAGTCGTGTTGGAAGTGTCTGAATATTCACATCACCGAAAAATCCGTCAAAACTGCCCAGGACTGGGATGAGAATCCGCCGCCGGAAGCAAACGGAGAAAGTCGCTGGATTCAACTGCATACCAGTTTTGCGGCCGACATTCAGGACATCTGTCAGAAATCAATCCCTGAGGTCACAGCCGATATTTTCGACGTCGCCATTAAGAAACTTGATGAGGCCTGTCAGTCCATGGACATCCGCGGTCTGAATGGGGGCGGATCCGCGGATCACCAGTTCCCGGATGAGGACAATCCGTTTCTGCGTCTGAAGGACGAGGCACAGCGACTTTCCGGCGAAACTCGCTTTCTGACGGACACCGACAGTGCCGACCCGATCGTTCGAGAAATAGCCCGGGATATCCGTCAGTTCGCCTCATCCGCCATGATCAAAGACGGTGACACCGGCAGGCTGAACCTGGGGCACACGCCCCCCATGTATGTGAACGTGATGAAACGCAAGGTCGAGGAGTTCAGCTACGCACAGGTTGCCAGAATCCGGCTTTATGCACGTGAAACCGGGCGTCGAATTGACACGGACCTGAATCGAATTGCCAACTCCACGAACGAGCTTGGAGGCAATCTGACTAAAGGCCAGAAAACAATCCTGGAAGAAAGCCTGCGGCGACTGAAGGGTGACGGCAGTTCATCATGACGCCTGAAGGGACTGCACTCCTTCATGGATCGCTGCCTGATGAAAATACTCAGGCGACATCGTTTAGAGACACTATTTCTCCGGCCACAAAATGAACCTGACATTCCGAGACGGAAAACTTTATTACACCCGCCCTGTCAGGCAGGTGGGTGTCTCACAGGGCCTGCGACTCTGCACCGGGCACCTGGAAGCCACAGGAAGTTTTTCTCTGAAGGCGGCGCTCGACAGCCAGAAGATACCTGCGTCACATGGCAAATACGGCCTGATCGTTCAGTGGAATGGACCACAATCAAGAAAGTTCAGTGATTGCCTGTCGCTTAACGCTTTTGTTGACACCGGAAAATTCGAGCTGGGACCAAAGGCCGGATTCGACAATTCGTTCGAACAGTATAAAGCAGCGATCGATGTTTCGGGGCAGGATACGGCACTGCTGAAGTCATTCAGGGAACGGGCCGACGAGTATCACATCGGAGCCGGAGTGGTGGATGCGGCCACCGTGTCAGATGTCAGACTCGTTCTGAACACAGACAGCTGCGATCTGCTGAGAATACTGAAGCAACTGGCCGAACTTACCCTGGAGGAAACAAAGAAACATCGGCAACTGATAAAACTGCCGTTTCCGGCGAAACCCGAAGATCGGAAAGATGCGCCGTTCCTGTTTGAAGCAGAAAGCGTCCGGGGAAGCAACGGGCAGATCGCGGGAGTTCAGTTTCGCATCCATCTGCTGATGATGGTGACGGTTGTCCTGCCTGTCACAAGTCTTGCTGTTCGGCGTTTTCCGTTATCTGTTGTATTCGAAGATGCTGCGTTTCTGAGTCAGTATCCGGGGCATGCAGCAATGGATGTGGGAAACAGCGGCAGCACGGTCGCTGTTCGCGACGCTCAGCGGGTCCGACTGGTTCAGGTCGACAAGTGCTACCGGCACGTAAACGAAGAGGACCGCCACAAAGCGCTTAACCTGAAGTCTGCCATCTATTACATGGACATGGCCCCGGAAAACAGATTGTCCGGAGAAC
>JBDOMX010000484.1:0-11232 GCA_039831615.1 Planctomycetaceae bacterium | reverse complement strand
CGAAGCTGGACGAGGGCGACCAGTTTTCGACACGTCGTGGCGGGTTCGGGCTCGCGGGGGCCAATGGATGATGGGCTTTGGCACTTCCGCCGCGGCCACAAATCAGCGTCATACGCTGTAACGCATCAATTGGCCGCACGCCGTTCGCTGTGCGCTGTACCTTTCACCGATTCGGCGGCATCGCTCACTGCCTGCAGCAGCTCGTGTCGCGTGCAGGGTTTGCTCAGGAAAGTCACCTGATCCAGTTCCTCGTCGATGGTGACTGCAGAGTATCCACTCATCAGGATGACAGGAGACCGAATTCCGCGAGCCCGCAGCTGCCGACAGGTTTCCAGACCGGACATTCCCGGCATGGTCTGGTCAATGAGAACGGATCCGAAGACGTCTCCCTCCCGCTCAATGATCTCCAGGGCATCCGCACCACCGACGGCGGTGGTCACAGGGATATCGGCGGTTTCCAGCAGCATTTTCGTGGATGTGCGTACCATTTCGTCGTCATCGACAACCAGGACTCTGTGACGAGTGACTGGCATCAGTAGGGCGCCCTGCGTCAATACAGGCTGACATTGCGCTGCGCTGATCGGCAGGGCAACGACAAACGTTGTGCCTGCCGAGATCTCGCTGTGGAATGCGATGTCGCCCAGATGATCCTTCACGATACCGGACACCGCAGCCAGACCGATTCCTCTCCCGTCGCCTTTGCTTGAATAGAACGGATCGAAAATTCGATCCTGGGCTTCGTCAGCAATTCCGCATCCGTTATCACGGACCAGAATGAACGCGTAATCGGTGTCAGCCCGCAGCTGGAGCGCCCTGGCCGGATGACTGGTGTGTCGACCGACACTGGTGTGCACTTCAATCTGACCGTCAGCACCATCAATCGAATCGGCTGCATTGGTGAGGAGATTCATCAGCACCTGGCTGAGCTGCGCGGCATCTCCCCACACGGGAAGTCGGTCATCCACCAAATGCAGCGTGACTGTGCAGTCGGTTCGCACTGCCTCAATGATCTGCACTGTTTCTCGCACCACGGCGTTAATATGACAGACGTCGTTTTTTCGCACGGACCTTCCGGCATACGTGAGCAGCCGATCGCACAACATCGCTCCCTTGTCGACGACTTCGTTGACACGAACCATGGCCTGATGAGCCGGTGAATCAGGGAGACCGGCAGCAACCGCTACGGTGGAAAAACCACGTATGGCCTGGAGAAGATTATTAAAGTCGTGTGCGATCCCTCCGGCAAGCACTCCCAGACTTTCTGTTCTTTGCACCCGCAGCATACGAGCTTCCATCTCATCGCTTTTTCGATCTGCCTTGATTCGAAGCAGTTCGGCTGACGCGCGAGACGCAAAAATCTGCAACGAGGACCGCTGTCCGGACGAAATTGTGGAGGGTTTATGAAACAGAACTAAATGTCCGATCGTGCCACCATCTGCATCCGTCAATTGCGTCTGGAACACCACGTGGCCAGGGATTCCTACAGTGAAAAGCTCTTCATCGGAGCGAATGGTTTTTCCAGGAATCAGCTGTGCAGCGACTATGCCCTCACCGGTTCCAGCGCTGCTGACGACCGTCTCTGCGAGACTTTCGGAATCGATTTCTGAAACGAACGCAACCGGAACTCTGAGTGTCGTGGCAATCGACGCAACAAGACCGGCGAGGAAGTCCTGACCAACGCGATGTGAAGTCCCGTAAGCCAGATCCTCCAGCAGCCGTTCGTGCCGCTGCTGATAGGTCTCCATCAGCAGCATCGTAGCTCGATAGAAAATCACTCCAACCAGCAGCATCACACCTCCGTCGATCAGGCTCCCTGCCAATGCGGAGTTGCCCGGCCGGAAAGCGTAGATGCTCCCTAACTCCGTCACGACGACCACTGTTATCATCGGCGCATAAACGAGCGAAAGCAGCCGGTCTCCCAGTCGCCAGACAACGAAGCCGTTGAAGACAAGGATCGCGGTCATGGGAATCAGATACAGCAGACTGCTCTGTTCACTGGTCAGGATGAGCCGTGTGCTGAGAAGGTCTGTTCCGATCCGGATCAGGTTCAGAACGATCACTCCCACAATCAGGGAAATGATAGCGCGCAAGATCCTTGTGAAGCGGTCACTCACTCCTGTTGCTGCGGTGTCGACTGATTGAACTGCCTCCATGCACCCCTCCTGATCGGCCATTCATAGATCAGCCGATGCGGATTACAATTGACATTTCGATGGCCGATATGCTGGCGACCACAGGGTAACGGGCTGCACATTTGGTGTCGAGATGTGCCACAATCCGCCCGGCGGGTGTTGGCGGCGGAAACCAGGCATTTTGAAACGACAGATTCTAGTTGTCTCCGTCGCTGGAATGTGCTGACTGTACCACCGAGGTTATCTCTCCGCTGGCCATGCGGGTGTGTATGATTTGCCCCTGCCGGACATCAGACACAGCCGAAATCAGATTGTGATCAACATCTGTCGTTAACGAATAGCCACGTGCCAGCACCTTGAGTGGACTGAGTGCATCCAGCGATGCCGCTGTCGCGGCCAGCTTCTGGCGAGTGCGTTCAACACGGAGATCAATGGCACGCTGAGCGGATTCCGCGAGTTCATCGAGTCTTTGACGGCGATCGTCGATCAGTGTCATTGGACGCTGGAAGACGGTGCGGGCCCGGATGGCCGCCAACTGCAGCCGGTGTTGCTCGATCCGTCCGGAGACACTGCGTTCCAGTCGTTGCGCCAGCTGCGTGACTTGTTGCCGGACTTCTCGGTGAGAGGGAACGACAATCTCGGCAGCTTCACTGGGTGTCAGCGCCCGACGGTCGGCGACCAGATCGGCAATCGTGACATCAGTTTCATGGCCCACGGCAGCCACGACCGGGACGGGACAGTCGGCGATCGCCCGAGCAACGATTTCTTCGTTGAATGCCCACAAATCTTCGAGGCTGCCACCGCCTCTGCCCGTGATAACGACATCGACATCCGGGAGCTGATCGACGGACCGTAATGCGCTGGCAATTCGTTCAGCCGCGCCGGGTCCCTGTACGGGCACCGGCAGAATCACGATGCCTGCGGCCGGCCAGCGCCGCCGAATGACCTGAATCATGTCACGGACCGCCGCGCCAGTGGGGCTGGTGACCAGCGCAATTCGTCTGGGCACCGTGGGCAATGTTCGCTTCCGTTCTTCGTCGAACAGCCCGTCGGCCGCCAGCTTTTCCCTAAGCTGTCGAAATGCCAGCTCCAGTTCACCGACACCCTGAGGTAACAGGCGAGTGATGATAAACTGGCAACTGCCGCGGGCGACGTAGACCTGCAGACTTCCCGTGGCCATCACCTGCAGCCCATCCTTCGGCGAGAATTTTAACCGCGCGGCGGTGCTGCGCCAGACGACCGCTCCAATCTCGGCATCTTCGTCCTTCAGCGTCAGATACCAGTGTCCGGCCGGCGACCTGCGGCAGTTGGATATTTCGCCTTCCACACAGCACGGGGGCAATGCCGATTCGACGACTTCTTTGAACGCAGAAACAAGCTCACTGACACTGACGATCGGCAGGTCACTCACGATTCCACTCCTCGACGTCGCAGCTGAATATTGACCATCTCCACGACCAGTGAGAACGACATGGCGAAGTAGATATAGCCTTTGTTGACTTCCGTTCCAACAGCTTCTGCTACCAGCATCACCCCGATCAGAATCAGGAAGCTGAGCGCAAGAACTTTGAGAGTCGGATGGCGTTTCACAAACCGGCTGACACGCTCGGCAAACAACATCATGACAATGACTGCGATAACGACCGCCGCGATCATGACGGAAAGGTCTTCTGCCATTCCCACTGCGGTGATCACCGAGTCCAGTGAGAACACAATATCGAGAATGGCGATCTGCACCAGAACTCCGACGAAACCGGGCGTCCTGGTGACAGTGTGCTGGTCTTCTTCGCCTTCAAAGCGGGCGTGAATCTCCAGTACGCTCTTGCCGATCAGGAAAAGACCACCTCCGATTAAGATCATGTCGCGCCAGGAAACATGATAGATTTCCTCCCAGTGCTCCGGATTCATCTGTTCAATCCAGATTCCGGAGACTCCCGGTGCGCCGAGCGTAAACACGGTCCCCGTGAGTCCCAGCACCCATTTGATGGCGAACAGCAGCGCCACACGGGATCCCATCGCCAGCAGCAAACCGACTCGCCGCGCAGTCGGCTGCTGAGCTTCCGGAAGTCGGTCCGTTAAAATCGTGATGAATATGATGTTGTCGATGCCCAGCACGATCTCCATGAGGGTCAGCGCGAGCAGGGCAGCGATGGCATCCATAAACTGTTCTTTCCAGCGTTCTTCCGGGGCTTCGGCAGCCGGCAGGAATCCGGTGATGCGGAATCTTCCGGCAGCAGTGATTGTGAGTCAAGCGGTCGCGCGAACATCGATTTCAGCCGTCACTGAGGTTGCTCCGGATCACCTGATGGCAAAATGCAACCTAGTGTTCCGCGTCCCCTTCTTCTGACTGATGCGTTGGTGAGTTTCCGCTGCACGGTGTTCGGACAATCCTGCAGCCTGTGTTTCTTTCGCCCCGGATCATCTGTTCCCAGCGATGTTTGAGAACCCGCCAGCGGTGACATGCCACGCATGCGCCGACTGTCACGCAACAATTTGAGGGGAAATACTATGGCGACAGCTTACTCAGGTTCGCTGCTGGTCGTTGATGATGACAAACACATTCGAGTGGCCATGGCGGACTATCTCCGCAGTCTCGGCCACCGGACGGAAACTGCCTGCGATTGCTCTGAAGCGATCCGGCGGATGGAGGAATTCCCGTTCGAAGTCGTCGTCTGCGACGTGAATCTTCCGGACCGGGACGGATTCGAGCTGCTGCAGTGGGGACGAGAAAACTCGCCTGACACAGCGATCATTCTACTGACGGGCTTCGGCACGATTGAAAGCGCCGTCGAAGCCATTCGGATGGGTGCCTTCGATTACCTCACAAAGCCGGTGATCGACGAAGAGCTGAATCTGTCCATCGAACGAGCCATCGGCCAGCGTCAGCTGCTGCAGGAGAATATTCAGCTCAAAGCCCAGCTCAGTGAAAAGCACGGACTCTCCAGCATCATCGGCAAAGACTACAAGATGCTGAGGATGTTTGAGCTGATTGAAAGCGTGGCCGATACGCGCACCACTGTTCTGATTCTGGGTGAAAGCGGTACGGGCAAAACCGTTACGGCACGCAGTATTCATCAGCTGAGTAATCGCGCCGACAGACCATTCGTGGAAGTTGCCTGCGGGGCATTGCCGGACAGCCTTCTCGAGAGCGAACTGTTCGGTCATGTGGCCGGTGCCTTCACGGGCGCTTCTCACGACAAGATCGGAAAGTTTCTGCAGGCCGACGGGGGGACGCTGTTCCTCGATGAAATCGCCACCGCGTCACCTCAGCTGCAGGTCAAACTGCTGCGAGTGCTGCAGGATCGTGAATTCGAACCGGTCGGCGGCAACGAAACGCACAAGATTGACGTCCGCCTCATACTCGCCACTAACGAAGACCTCGAAAAGTCCGTCCAGCGTGGTGAATTCCGTGAGGACCTGTACTACCGCATCAATGTCATCACGCTGACACAGCCGTCACTTCGCGAACGGATCGGTGATATTCCACTTCTGGTGGACCACTACCTGTCACAATTCAACGAGCAGACTGGCCGCAGTATTCACGGGATCGATGAACTGGCAATGCAGTCTCTGCAGCAGTATCACTGGCCCGGTAATGTTCGCGAGCTGCTGAATGTTCTTGAACGAGCGGTCGTGCTGACTCAGAACGACGTGATCACGACGGTTGACCTGCCGGAACGAGTCTTCGCTCAGCAGGAACGACCGGCCGGTGCGGAAGCCCAGCTCGGCAGTGGATCGCTGAAGTCGGCTTTGACTCAGCCGGAGCGCCAACTGATCGTGCAGGCGCTGGAGTCCAACGGCTGGAACCGGCAAAACACCGCGAAGGCTCTGGGGATTAACCGTACGACTCTGTACAAGAAGATGAAACGCTACAACATCGACTTTGAGTCTGTGTACAAGCACGTGTGATGCGGCACCGTCGGACGTCCGGAGCAGTTTCGTGCCTTGCCCGAGCTGTCACTCGGGTCGCGACCGGCGGAAGGACGGAGCACGGAAAGGTTTGCCGCTTTGAGCTGGCTCGGGCGGCCGGCATTCGTCCGCCGCTCGTCCACCGACCAGCCCCGTTTGTAACGCGTATGATGCTGATTCGTGGCCGTGGCGGGAGTGCCAGCGCCCACGATCGCTTTGGCCCCCGCGAGCCAGAACCCGCCACGACATTTCGAAAACGGTTCTAGCCCGGGAGCATCACGCGTCCGCCGCTGGCGACGATGGTCTGGCCGGTCATGAAGCTGGACTCGTCGCTCAACAGAAAGCGGATCACGGACGCGATTTCGTGTGGCTCCCCCTTGCGCCCCATGGGGGTCGCGTTGACGATCATTTCATGAGCTTCCGGAGAGAGCGTGTAGGCCATCTCCGTTTCAATCAGGCCGGGGCAAATGCAGTTGACACGGATGTTATGCTGTGCCCAGCCCTGAGCCATGCAACGCGTCATCGCAATCACCGCCGCCTTGGACGCCGAATAGTGCACCTGATTCTCGCGCTCGCGCAACGCAGCAATTGAGGAAATGAGCACAACGCGACCAAATTCTCGTTGAATCATTTCGTCCTTCAGGGCGTAGACCATGTTGAAAGTCCCGTCCAGATTGACATCCATCGTCTGACGCCATGTTTCCCACGTGACGTCGGTGGCGTGCTCAACAATACTGATGCCGGCCGAGTGGACCAGCATGTCGACGGGACCAAAGGCAGCACGTGTCTCTTCGACGATGCGGGCCGCGTCGTCAGGAACCGCGACATTCCCCTGAACAGAAACGGCGACTCCCCCTGCGGCTTCAATCTCGGCGACAGTTTCTGTTGCTTTTGTTTCATTCGACACGTAGTTAACGGCGATGCGCGCTCCCTCACCGGCAAGTCGCAGGCTGGCCGCTTTGCCGATGCCACGTGAGCCTCCCGTAATCAGGATCGTGCGGTCTGCAAATGCGGGATCGCTCATCAATGAAATCCTGTTTTGCGAGGTTAAATGTGATTGCCATGGCCGGTCCCTCCTCGATGCATCGTCGGGCGTGTCATGACTCACTGTCATCCTGGCGACTTTGACGCTCAATCTCAACAGAGTCGCTGAATGGATCTCTGTCCGCATCAACGGATGTGGTCCGACGAAAAACCTGTCGCGAGAATTCGGATTGAGCTGTCCTCAGACTGGAACCCTGTGTCATGTGGGATAGGCTTCCAATTCGCCGCCCGGCAATTGCCGGGCGATCCAGCATGCGGGATCTGCCATTTTGTCCGATTCACGAAAAGACATCCGAGCGACACTCAAGCGACTGCGGATTGCAGCCGATCATCGAGCGCGAACGAACGAGCAGATCACCAAACGTTTGCTGGTGGAATCAGCCAACATTCGAGAACCCAATTTCCATGCGATGTCCGGCGAGGATGTGCGTTTTCTGTTCGACCGCTATGACGAACTGTATTTCGACGGACTGCTGAATCTCGCGCTGGGAGCAACGCCCATTGGATTTCGTGTGTCGTCGCGGATGACACGCGCGGGTGGAAAAACCAGCTCCTGGCGAAAAGACAAAAACTCGCTGATCGAGCGATTCGAGATCACGATCTCATCGACACTCCTCTCGCAGACATTCTGTGACGACCAAATTGACCGGACGGTTCGAGTGACGGGGCTGGAATGTCACACACGGCTGGAGGCACTCCTGCGAGTGATGGAGCACGAGTTGATTCATTTGTCAGAATTGTTGGGCTGGGAATCGTCCAGCTGCACTCAGGATCGCTTTCAGACGCTTGCCTGGCAGATATTTGGCCACACTGATCATCGTCACGCCTTGATCACGCCACGTGAAAGGGCGGCTTCGGTCGGTGTGCGACCCGGAGCACGCGTTCGGTTCGATTTCCAGGGCGAAGCTCTGCTGGGAATTGTCAATCGAGTGACGCGCCGGGCAACGGTGCTGGTCCCGGCTGAGGACGGTGACCGCTTTTCCGACGGCAACCGATACCGCAAGTATTACGTGCCGGTGAAGATGCTGGAGCCGATAGAGGAGTGACCTGCCTCCCGTTGATTGGAGGAACATGTGGGTCAGACAAACTGCTGTCCCTCTCCACTTTGCACATTTCCTCACTTTTCTATGCGGCACTTTTTAGGGTACCTGGGACTGCAGACTCGACTTCCTTTCGTTGCGGGAGTTTGGCAAGTATTCAAAGGTTGTGGCCGAGGACGATCGGCGCAAGCTGCGTTCGAGCCGTGCAATAATTCGGCCAGGCCTGACAGGCATCAAATCGAATCGAGTTCCATCTGTCGGAACTTCAGTTCCGAAAACTTGATGTCGTGGCCGTCCGGACGAACGTGGCAGTTGGACGATTGCCGGCTGGTCCGGGAGCTTCGCGCCTGCCAACGGCTCGGCAGGAGCCGAGACTGGAGCCAGCGTCGCGTGTGCTAACTTTCAGGGTTTTTTAGATCGCAATTCCTGCGCAATTTGCCAAAACGCTGAGAGACTATTCTTCTTTCCACGATGTCCAAAGTGGGAAAGTCTGTTGGTGAGGGGAGCAGGACGCAGCTGTTGTTTTAGTGTTTGGATCACCACCGGTTCTACTCGGCCGCGTCGGATGCGTCTCCGTCCGTGTTTTTTGCAGATTTTTTTTTGGCCGTTTTCTTTTTGGCGGCCTTTTTCTTTGCTGCTTTCTTCTTGCCAACTTTCTTCGTGCCAGCTTTCTTTTTTGTGGACTTCGTTTTGATGCCCTTCTTAGCCGCTTTTTCTTCAATCCATTCAAGTGCCTGGGCCAGAGTCACATCATTGATTTCGTGTTCCTTCGGAATTGTCGCGTTGATCTTGCCATGCTTCACGTAAGGACCGTAGCGCCCTTCGAAAATCCCGATCACAGCATCGTCGTCCGGATGCCGGCCGACTTCCCTGACCGGCGTCGGCGCCGCTCGCTTTTTCGTGTTCTTCAACATGTCGACGGCGACATCCATTGTGACGTTCAGCACATTGTAGGTGTTCCCTTCGAAATCCTTGACGTGTGTTTTACGGTCGAAGCTGGCGTACACTTTGTCATGCAGAACGTAGGGGCCGAATCGACCAATTCCCGTGTTCACGACCTTTTCCGTGAGCGGGTGATGGCCAATACGTCTGGGAAGCGCGAGCAGTGCAATGGCGGTTTCCAGTTCGAGATTCAGTACGTCGAAGCAATTCGGAATGCTGCAGCGCTTCGGTTTGGGCACTTCTTCGGTGACTTCTCCGAGTTGCAGGTAGGGGCCAAACGGCCCCGACAGCTGATAAATGGGAAGTCCTTCTTCCGGATGCATTCCCAGTGCGGTGGGACCTTTCTGTTTTTCTTCGATCAGCCGTTCCGCCAGTTCATTGCTCAAGTCTGCCGGAGCCACGGTAGCGGGAATGGAGGCCGTGAGTTTTTCTTCGCCATCGATTTTTTCGAAGTAGGGGCCGTAGCGTCCCACTCGGATGTCTGCGTCGATTCCGTGCAGCTTCAATGTACATGCCTGGCGAGGATCGATATCCGATTCCTTCTGTTTAACCTGCTCATCGATGCCATCACTGCCTGAATAGAATTTGCGAAGATATGGCAGACGATCGGCATTCCCGGCCGCAATGTCGTCGAGCGTCTGTTCCATGCCGGCAGTGAACCCGAGATCGACCAGCTTCGGGAAGTGTTTCTCCAGCAGCCTGGTCACCGCCAGGCCTTTGAACGTCGGCACGAGCTGTTTCCCGTTGGCATTCACATATTCCCGGGTTTGGATCGTGCTGATGATGCTGGCGTAAGTCGACGGCCGTCCGATCCCTTCCGCCTCCAACCGGTTGACCAGTGATGCTTCCGTGTATCTGGCGGGTGGTTTTGTTTCGTGACTGATTGCTTCGACATCGTCACAGTGAACCGTATCTTCTTCTTTCATGGGGGGCAGTGGTGAGTCCTGATCTTCCATGGCCGCTTCCGGATCGTCCGATCCTTCGACATATGCTCGGAAGAATCCGGCAAACTCGACCGTTCGTCCGCTGGCACGGAATTCGGCGTCTTCGACCGCAATGGTCACCGTGTCGAAACGGAGCCGGGCGTCGGCCATCTGGGTGGCCATTGTGCGTTTCCAGATCAGATCGTACAGCCGCTGCTCGGCTCCACTCAGTCCCAGTTCATCACTGGTTTTCATTTTTGTCCCGGCTGGTCGGATAGCTTCATGGGCTTCCTGTGCGCCTTTCGACTTGTTCTTAAACTGTCGAGGCGACGGACTCAGAAAGTTTGTTCCGTACAGATCATCAATCCGGCCTCGTGCTGCATCCACTGCTTCGCCGCTGAGACTCACGCTGTCGGTACGCATGTAGGTAATGTGGCCGGCTTCGTACAGGCGTTGCGCGGTTCTCATCGAGTCGCGTGCCGCCATCCCCAGTTTGCGGTTGGCCTCCTGCTGCATCGTACTGGTCGTGAACGGAGGAGACGGTCGTCGTGTTTGATTTTTTTGTTCGACCTTTTTGACGGTCCACGGACTGGCCGAGATACGTGTCTGCAGATCTTTTGCAGCAGCCTCTTCGAGCAACAGAACGGTTGAGCCGTCCTTGAGCTGACCGGTATTCTCATCGAAGTCTTTACCGGTCGCGATTCTGCGGCCGGCAACAGTCTGCAGCACCGCTTCAAACCTGGCATCACCGGCTGCATTGAGGGCCGCTTTCAGGTCCCAGAACGTGCCGCTGCGAAATTTCAAACGTTCGATTTCGCGATCAACCAGCACTCGCACGGCAACACTCTGCACTCGGCCGGCAGATAACTTTGGGGCGATTTTCTTCCACAGCAGAGGGCTGAGCGTGTATCCGTACAGGCGATCGACCACGCGCCGCGTTTCCTGGGCGGCGACAAGGTTCTCGTCGAGGTCGCGGGTTTCGGCCAGAGCATCGAGGATGGCCTTCTTAGTGATCTCCGAGAAGATCATGCGTTTCACCGGAACTTTAGGAGACAGCAGCTGCACCAGATGCCAGCCAATGCTCTCGCCTTCGCGGTCTTCGTCTGTGGCGATGATCAGCTCATCCGCCGATTTCAGAAGATCCTTGAGTTCCTTGACAATTTTCTTCTTGTCTGGCGAAACCACGTACAGAGGGTCGAAATCGTTGTCGACGTTGACGCCAAGTGATGCCCAGGATTCTTT
>JBDOMX010000437.1:289-11234 GCA_039831615.1 Planctomycetaceae bacterium | reverse complement strand
GTGAAAACCGAACTGTCCGACCGTCTGATGCAGGTATTGAAGACAACCGGTGATCCTCGGGTCAGCGGCGACGGGACGACTTATGACAAACCACCGTTCACATTTTCGCGGAATCAACGGCGCTGAAGAAGTACAGGAAGGCGTCTGTATTTTACACGGCGGAGGAAACAGGACGAGTGGTTCAACCACCAATGAACGCGAATCAAAACAACCACAACGTTTGACCCGCACTGCGCCACCATGTCGGATACCAACGTGATTCAACACCGATCCGGTCTGTAACACACGGTGTTTCATCGTCATTAAGGACCGTTCGAGCAATAACTGTCCTGTTTTGGCAGCTGATCATCACGGCGGAGCGTGATGGCTACATTGAATTCGCGACAGTGATGACTCAACAAATCCTAAGTCGCAGGAGTAGACGCAATGATTCTCGGTCTTGTTTCAAACTGCTGGCGCCAGCAATTGAAGTCGGGGACGTCGTTAGAGTCCCTGATTGACGAAGCGGCGCAGCGTGGCTTCGGAGCGATCGAGTTACGCCAGGCGTGTGTGGGAGAGTTTGAAACGGGTTCCGACTGCATTCCGGATGCCGAGGCGCTCCCGCGTTTGCCCGCACGATTTGGCGACATGCAGTTCAACGTCGCCATGGCCCTGCCGTATCTGTCGCCGACGACCGGCCCCGATTCGACCATGTTCCAGGCCGGACTGAGGGCGGCCGTGGCCGTTTCCGGTCAATTCACGCCCCAGTTGCGGCTTGTTGATCTCACCACGAAAATTGAGAATGTGGGGCCGGCGGAAATTGATGCCGCTGTGACCGCGCTGGCCTCGCTGGTTGACTCCGCAGCGGATGCCGGTGTGCTGCTTTCGGTTGAGAATTCCATTCAACCCTGGAGCCAGTTTCGTGAAATCCTCGGCCGCGTGTCAACGGAACGAGCTGACGAGCATGCGATTCGACTGTGCTACGACGCGGCGAATCTGTATCTGCAGGCCGACCGCGTGAACCCCGCCGAAGTGACTCGGTCACTGCGAGCGGACGACCTGTCGATGGTGCATTTCAAGCAACGCGCCCACGGCAGGTTTTTGGATGCGGTCTGTGACGGTGACATCCACTGGCGTGCTCAGTTCGACGCACTCGCGGAACTCGGCTTCAGTGGTCCGGCGTTATTCGAAATTGAATCGTCTGCTGACATTTGGCAATCGATCGATCATAGTCGCCAGTATCTGGAAACGCAGGGTGGCCGATTTGATCCATAGTCAGTCGTGATTGTCCGCCGTCGGTTGCCATCTGCAGCAGCTGTCATAAACAGCATAAACGACGCCGCTGAAGCACAAATTCCGAATCAGTTGGAGACGGCGCGTCGGATGCTGTACATTTGGGGCACTCCAGTGTTCCCGGATCCCCTGCTCACAGAGCTTTTTTGGCTCTGACCAAGTCGATGACCATGAACAATGCTCTCCACCGACGAGAAGTCCTGCGGATCGGAGGATTGAGTGTCCTCGGGAGTTCGGCAGCAACAGGTCTGGACGCCGGTCTTCCGAAACCCGGACACAGTTGCATTTTCATGATGTTGCAGGGAGGGTTGAGCCAACTGGACAGCTGGGACCCGAAGCCCCATGCGGTGCCGGAGATTCGAGGACCGTTTCGACCTGTTTCGACGGCCACTGCGGGGGTCCAGTTCGGAGAGTTGATGCGCCGGTCGGCAGTCATCAGCGAGCATCTGTGCGTCGTGCGTTCGATGACTCACAAATTCACGAATCATATCGCCGGGACCTACATCACGCTGACCGGCAGCAATCAGCAACCGGATCGAGACCGCGAAGCTCATGGCGATGACTTTCCTGGTCCGGCCGCGATTCTGAATTACCTCAGCCGGCATGATCGTGGCGTGGAGCGCCAGGTTCCGCGCAGTATTTCTCTGCCCAACTGGCTCAGCATCCCTGGGCCGTCGAATCGAATGCCGGGGCAATTCGCCGGGTTTCTGGGCAACGTCCACGATCCGTTTCTGCTGGAAGGGGATCCGTCTGCAAAAGAGTACCGACCGTTGTCGTTGACTCTGCCCGATGGTGTCAGTGAGCAGCGTATGGGAACGCGGTTGACATTAATGCGACAGCTTGATTCTGCAGCGCGACTTTTGGAGTCTGAGTTGAAACAACGTCACGACCATTTGACGGAAACAGCCTACGACATGGTGGTCAGTGGCGCGGTTCGAAAGGCACTTGACCTGAAGGACGAGCCGGAAGCGTTGCGGAATCGATATGGTCGAAATCGCGTTGGGCAATCGCTGCTGGTCGCCCGTCGCCTTGTCGAAGCCGGCGTGCAGTTCGTGGGTTTCAACGAGTTCAATCAAAAATGGGATACCCACGGTGGGCTTGAAGGTCGTTACAGGAAGATTGTTCCCGAAATGGAAGCTGCCTTCGCCAGCCTGGTCGAAGACCTTGCTGATCGTGGATTACTGAACCGGACGCTCGTCATCAATGCCGGTGAATTCGGGCGAACGCCGAAAATCAATGGCAGCATCGGACGTGATCACTGGCCGAATGTTTACTCGATCGTGCTTGCCGGTGGTGGAATTCGCGGTGGAACGGTGTACGGGGAAAGCGATTCTCGCGGTGCCGAAGTGCTGTCAGCTCCCGTGAGTCCGGCGGACGTATTGTCGACCATGTGGCATTCTCTCGGCATTCCACATGAGGAAGAACTGCGAGACCGCCTCGATCGGCCTTTTCAACTGTCGGACGGTCGTGTGCTGAAGGAAGTTGTGGCAGCGTAAATGACGGCACGCGTCCACACGCAGCCATCGAATAACGAGGACATCGGAAACGTTTTCAACACAAGAATGAGTCACTTGTAGTATGACGACTGAGAACGGCACCAGTACAGCAAGCCTGTACACAACGTGTGGAGTTTGCGACTGATGATTGCTGTGCGCCTATTACTGTGGAGCGTTTTGGGTTCCGTGATTGGTATGTTTCAGCAGTCGCAGGCTGCTGACCCGCAGAAGTGGGGGCCGTATCCGGTCGGAGTGCGGACCGAAGTCTTTGTCGACGAATCACGGGACTGCGCCGTCACTTCCGGTCCACGTACCCTGGTGACCGAAATCTGGTATCCAGCGAGCGACGCCGCGCAGGAACAACCGATCAATCGATTTGCCGACTTTTGGGTCCGCCCGGCAGGTGTGGCAGCGGGACAGCTGGTCATTGCTGGATTTGGCGGAGACTTTGAAAAGACGAATGAGACCTTTCGCAACGTTGCCCGCCGAGGGGCACCCCAGCACGACGGCGCATTCCCGCTGCTGATTTTTTCACATGGGAACGGCGGATTTCGGCACCAGAATACTTATCAGGCGGAGTATCTGGCGTCGCACGGATATATTGTGGCCGCGCCGGATCACACCGGGAATGCTGCCGTGACCATTCTCCCCGAACGCGTTGTTCCGTACAACGCGGTGACCCGCAAGCCGGAACGACGGGACGATCGACCGCTGGATGTTTCCTTTCTGATTTCGCACATGACGCAGCAATCGACCTCCACGGACCACTGGCTCTCGGGCCGACTGGTGCCGGACGTGATCGGAGTATTCGGCCATTCGTTTGGCGGGTTCACAACATGCCGAGCGACTGAACTGGATGACCGGATCCAGGCCATCATTCCCATGACACTGGCCGGGACGAGTATCTTCGAAGCGGGTGGCAGCGTCGGCAACGAGTGCTCCATCCCTCTGATGGTGGTGCTGGGCGATGCCGACCGCACCGTCGGTGACCGCGGCAACGAGCGGAGCATTCGTTATTTCGAACAGGCGACTGGTCCGAAATACCTCCTGAACTTCAAAGACGCAGGGCATTACAGCTTCACGGAAATGCCACAGATCAATCGGAACTTTGGTGACGGCATCGGCGTGGAACTCGACGAGGACGGCAACGTCAGTCTGACCTTTTCGGACACTGCTGAAGTTCAGCGAATCACGAACGCCTGGTCGGTCGCTTTTTTCAATGCCTTTCTGAGAAAAGATGATGCCGCGCGAAGTTTCCTTGACACAGACCATTTCCCCGACGAGTTGGTCTACCGCAGAAACTGAAGCGAGACGGTCCATCAGTTGCCGCACCGTTTTTTGAGTGCCGTCGATCAGCGGAAACGACTCGCAGTTGGATCTGTGAGTATCTACGATGACGATGAAACCCGGATTCTCTTCCGGATCGTCTGACGTGAAAGGTTTCATCCAATGCGATTACAGCGTATGACGCTGATTTGTGGCGGCGCCGGAGGTCCGAGAGCCCATATTCCATTCCTCCCCCTAGCCATTACCCGCCACGGCTTTTCAAAAACTGCGTTAGCAGCGTTTGTCGTCGGCAGTGCGATCGCCGCCACAGCACTGAGTGTCGAAGTCGAACTCAACGGCCAGAAATTCACTCTGCCCGACGGTTATGAGATCGAACACATCGCCGGCCGCGAATTAGTCGAGCGTCCGGTGAGTGCCGATTTTGATGAACGCGGACGGCTGTATGTGACCGATTCCAGCGGATCGAATGAGCACGTCGATGTCCAGCGCGAAAAGCGGCCTCATCGGATCATGCGGCTGGTTGATCAGGATGGTGACGGCAGATTCGATTCGAGTACCGTGTACGCGGATCAGTTGATGTTTCCGGAAGGCTCGATGTGGTTCAGCGGTTCACTGTATGTTGCGGCGCCGCCCGAAATCTGGAAATTCACGGATGCGGACGACGATGGTGTTGCTGAGAAACGCGAGGTCTGGTTCGACGGCAAGACGCTGACACACTGTGCCAACGACCTGCACGGACCGTACCTCGGCCCTGACGGCTGGATCTACTGGTGCAAGGGAGCATTTGCCGAACAGACTTACGAGAGATCGGGGCGAGCTGCACTTAACACAAAGGCGGCCCACATCTTTCGTCGCCGACCGGAAGGCGGACCGATCGAATCCGTCATGACCGGCGGCATGGACAATCCTGTCGAAATCGTCTTCACGCCCGGTGGAGAGCGCATCTTTACGACGACATTTCTGGTGAATCCAAATCAGGGCCTGCGTGATGGACTCATCCACGCCGTGTATGGCGGAGTTTACGGTAAGAATCACGGCGCGATCAGCGGACATCCTCGCACCGGCGACCTGATGCCTGTGCTGTCCCATCTTGGTGTGGCGGCTCCCTGCGGTCTGGCACGACTGGAGTCCGACGGGTTGGGGTCGGAGTTCCGAGACAACCTGCTCACCTGTTCATTCAACATGCACAAAGTTGTGCGGAGTGTGTTGACGAAGTCGGGCGCCACGTTTTCCACCACGGACACCAATCTTCTGCTCAGCGATGATCTGGATTTTCATCCGACAGACGTGGTGGAAGATGCCGATGGCAGCGTCGTGGTTGTCGATACCGGCGGCTGGTTTCGTTTGTGCTGTCCCACGTCGCAGCTTGAAAAACCGGATGTGCTCGGCGGAATCTATCGGATTCGTCGGACGGGCGCTCAGGCGGTTGACGATCCGCGCGGGCGACAGATTGACTGGACGCGATCCAGCGACCGGGAGTTGGCCGATTTCCTGCACGATCCGCGATTTGCCGTACGACTGCAGGCTCGTCAACAGATTGGTCAACGCGGATCAGGGGCAATCCCCGCGTTGCGGCGGATCCTGCGATCATCCTCCGATGCGGATCATCGCCTGCAGGTCGTGTGGGCGCTCACATGGATCGAAGGACCAGTGGCCCGCGAGGTCGTTCGAGCGGCGCTGGCCGACGACGATGAAACAGTCCGTCAGGCGGCCATCCATTCGGCCAGCGTGCATCACGATACCATGGCTGCAGATCAATTGAGAACTTTGGTGAGCGGTGGATCGGCCCACAATCGTCGTGCTGCTGCCGAGGCATTGGGCCGGGTCGGCTCAACAGAAGACATTCCCTTATTGTTGTCAGGTGTTTCCACGGCCCTGCTGCCGGGGCACGGTTCGCAGGATGAAGTTGATCGAGTGCTGGAACACTCACTGATGTACGCAGCCATGGAGTTGAATGCACCGGATATCCTGCGGAAGTCCATTGCTGCCTCCAACGTCCGCACGAAACGCGCAGCATTGATCGCGCTGGATCAACTGGAGGGAGAGGACCATGTGACGGCCGACGACGTTCGAGAGCTTTTGGTGGCGAAGGATGAACTGTTGAACGAGACGGCATGGTGGATTGCCAAACAGCACCCGGATTGGGGTGACGACGTGGCGGATGCGTTCCATCATGAACTGCAATCTTCGCCCCGCGACGAAAAACTGCTGCAACGTCTTGGCGATCGCCTGCGGCAGTTCGCTGCCTCGTCCTCCGTTCAGAAGATGATGGCTGAGGTGGTGGCCGATCACAACGCGACGCCGGACCTGCGTCTGACAGTGCTGAAGGCGATGGCAGCAAGCCGGCTCAAACCCATGCCGTTGCCGTGGCAGAAGGCGGTGCTCGCGACATTGTCCGAAAACAACCAGTTCGTCCGGGTAACGCTCAACGTGCTGAGCCAATTGGGGGATGGTCAGCTGACAGTGCCGATCATCGAGCAGCTCACCGAAATTGCTGGCCGCGAATTCGAGCAGGACGCGGACATTCGTCTGCAGGCCATCAGTTTGATTCCTGTGGCATCACGGAAAATGACACCCGAGGTCTTTGAATTCGTGTGCTCTCAACTTGATCTCGATCTTGATGTGACCAACCGATCTCTGGCCGTGGACATCATTAAGTCGACACCGCTCGATTCTGCGCAGCTGCAGCATGTCGCCCGCCAGCTGCCGCACACGGGAGTGATGGAACTTCGCCCGTTGATGGACGTGTTTGCGACATCAACGGATTCCCAGGTTGGCGCGGTGCTGGTCGCTTCACTGCTGCAGGCACCAGCCGCAACGACATTGTTTCCGGACCGGCTGACGCAGGTGGTCAGCAGCTTCGGGGACAATGTGGCAGCCGCTGCGAGTCCACTGCTGGCAAGAATCGAACACGAGAACCGCAGCAAGGTGGAACGTGTCGAGTCGGTTCTGGCGCTGTTGCCGCAGGCCGATATTCGTCGGGGATTGCGCGTCTTTCAGAGTCCGGCAGCGTCGTGTCTCGCCTGCCATCGCCGGGCTTATCTCGGTGGGCAGATCGGTCCTGATCTGAACCGCATCGGGGACGCCCGCAGCGAACGCGATCTGCTGGAATCGATCCTGTTTCCGAGTCTGACGTTCGTACGAAATTATGAGCCGGTTTCGATCGTGACGACCGACGGCCTGGTGCACAACGGGATCATTCGTGAGGAAACAGACGACGACGTGACCGTGCAACTGGACGCGAAGAAGTCTGTGCGAATTCCGCTGGCGGAAATTGACGAACGCCATACGGGCACGACGTCCGTGATGCCGGCCGGACTGGAAAAACAGCTTTCACCTCAGGATCTCGCAGATCTGGTGAAGTACCTCAAAGAAGGTTGAGCGACCATTCCATTCCGGCACCGGATCTGGTCGTTCCACACTCATCTTCGTGATCCAAGGGAGAATCCCCCACGTGTTGTCAAACTTCATGCGTCGTTTCAGAATCTGTCTGCTGGCGATCTGTTCACTCATCCCTTCATCGCAGCTCTTTGGCGCCGACGCCGGGATCGTGGTCGTTGGGGGAACGCCCGGGGGCGTTGCCGCGGCCATTGCAGCCGCTCGCACCGGACAGACGGTCGTCCTGATTGAAGCCCATGAGCACCTGGGCGGCATGATGACCAGCGGTCTGGGCAAGAGTGACATTGAAAACCGAGCAATGATTCGCGGCCTGTTCCGCGAGATCATCGATCGAGTCTATGCGCACTACGTCTCCACGTGGGGAGCAGGACACGAGAATACCCGGTTGTGTCGCGACGGATATTACTACGAACCGTCCGTGGCTGAAGCAGTGCTCGATCAGATGGTGAATGAGCAGCCCACGATCACCGTGTTCCGGGGTTGGCGTCTGGACGGCGCCAGTGTCCAAAACGACCAGCTGCAGCAGATCCGCATTGTCAGTCGTACGGGCGAAGCGCAGAGCATCACTGGCAAGGTGTTCATTGATGCGACCTACGAAGGTGATCTGTTTGCCGCGGCCGGTGCGGAGTATCGATTGGGACGCGAGGCACGATCGGAGTTCAATGAACCTCATGCCGGCGTGATCTATTTTGACTACCAGAAAAAGGAATTCCTTCCGGGGACGACGGGTGCCGCTGACGACGACCTGCCGGCGTACACCTACCGACTGTGTCTGACCAAAGATCCGGACAATTCTGTGCCACTGACAGCACCACCGTCGGAATACGATCGTGGTCGCTACGTCGCGTATTTCGAGGATCTGCAGGCAGGTCGCCTGGCAGGTCCGAAAGTGTTCAAACCCGGTCGAGGCTACAATCCGGCTCACTTCGGGACGCTCGTCCGCGCTTTGTCCGTCACCGAGTTGCCGAACAACAAGACCGATGTGAACATCAATCCGCGGCCGCTGGGATTTCCGTTTCCTGAGGAAAATCGAGGTTACGTCGAGGGGGATCACGCGACACGTGAAAGGATTTCGCAACGCCATCGCAATCTGGCTTTGGGGTTGCTGTGGTTTTTGCAGAATGACAGCGAAGTGCCGGCCGAGCATCGCCGACTGGCTCGGGAACTGCACCTGCCCAAAGACGAATTTCAGGACACCGGGCATTTTCCGTTTCAGCTTTATGTTCGCGAAGGACGGCGTCTGGTCGGTGAGTACGTCATGACGGAACATGACATCACCGGCGACGGCGATCAGGCCGCCCTCAAGGTTCATCACGACTGCATCGCCATCGGTGAGTTCCCCATCGACAGCTTTCCCTGTCGAAAACAGCAACCAGGTGACACTGTGGTGCTGGAGGGATACCTCGGGATGCTCGACCACATCACGCGTCCCTATCAGATCCCGTATCGCATCATGATTCCGCAACGCGTCGACGGACTGATTGTGCCTGTGGCGGCCTCCACCACGCATGTGGCATTTTCGTCGGTCCGAATGGAGCCTACGTGGATGGCTCTGGGACAGGCGGCCGGAGTGGCGGCCGCGCTGGCGATTGAACAGGACAAGGCACCGCGAGATGTTCCGATCCCCGAACTGCAGCAACGCCTGCGTGCTCAGGGGCAGGTTTTGAGTCATGAAGATGCGAACGCGCCGCATCCTGCCCTCAATCCAACATCTCCGCGGATGCTGGCCGGTGACTGGGTGCCGGATGACACTCATCAGATCGGTTTCGCAGAGTTACCTCGGGTGCAAAGTGAGCATGTGGTCATCAATGACGTGCGTGACGTTGATGGTGTGAATCAGCACAACTATCTGGTGCACCATGGAGGGCGATACTGGGCGATGTGGAGTGATGGACCGGGCGTGGAGGATCGAGTCGGCCAGCGCGTGAAGTATGCCACCAGCCAGGATGGGCTGCGATGGAGTGACCCAAAGTTTATGACGCCGGTTCCGCCGAACTCTGGCCGTGATTCGCCGTTCTACAACACTCGAACCACCAAAGGGTTTCGCTGGATCTCACGGGGCTTCTGGGAACGCGACGGAGAGTTACTGGCATTGGCCTCGCTTGATGAGGCAGATGGGTTTTTCGGACCGGGGCTGGAGCTGCACGCCTTCCAATGGAATATCGGGAACGATGTCTGGGACGACCTTGGAGTCATTGCCGACAACACGATCAACAACTTTCCGCCGAAGAAGCTGGCCAACGGGCAGTGGATGATGTCGCGCCGCGCGTGGGACTACAAAAAGACGGGTGTGCAGTTTCTGGTCGGCGGTGTCGAACGACTGGACAAATGGGAATCGTTTCCCGTCCTGGGCTCCAACAGCGAACTGAAAGCCGAAGAGCCGCTGTGGTGGTCGTTGCCGGACGGCAACCTGATGGCATTGTTTCGTGACAACGGACGCAGTGGCTATCTGTTCCGTTCATTCTCTACGGACAACGGTCGCAAGTGGAGTGTCCCGGTTCGCACCAACTTTCCCGATGCCACCTCGAAACTGAACGGGCTGCGGCTAAAGGACGGCCGTTATGTGCTTGTCTCAAACGCGAATCCAAAACAGCGCGATCCACTGGTCCTGTCAGTCAGCGATGACGGCATGGTTTTTACTCGGATGGGATATCTGGTCGGCGGTCGGCGGGTTGATTATCCACATGTGATCGAACACGATGGATTTTTGTTTATCGCCTTCGCCGGAGGGAAGCAGACTGTGGAAGTGCTGAGGATCAAACTCACTGATCTTGACCAGATAAAAAACGACAGCGTATTACGATGATTCGTGGCCGCGGCGGAAATGCCAGAGCCCATCATGCATTGCCCCCGCGAGCCAAAACCCGCCACGACTTTTCGAAAACTGTTCTCAAGGCCGGCGTGACCTTTTAGCAAGCGTGCACGCCGGAACAAAAAATGCCCACCTCACATTCACTGCGCTGGCTTCTCGGCGCCTGTCTTTTCCTGACATCTCTTTTCGCTGGCCAGGCCCACGCTGGCGAGTTACTGGCAGGCGTGGCCAAGATCGACATCACGCGTCTGGACGCCGGGCCGGTGCACGGCCGTTTGCACGTGCGTGCGCTGGTCCTGAAGTCAGGATCGACGAGCGCTGTCATTGTCACTGTCGATGCCGTTGCTATCGGTGAGATTGGCCATATCAGTGATGAATACCTGCTCACGGTCCGCAAACGCATTCACGACGAACTGGGAATAGCGCCGGAAAACGTCCTGATCAATGCGAGCCATTGCCATGGAGTTCCCAGCCGTGATGTCGACGAACGCACCATCAAAGCCATCACCATGGCGTCCCAAAACCTCGTGCCGGTTGAGATCGGTGTGGGACACGGTCACGACGACCGAATCGGAGAGAACCGTCGGCTGAAGCTGAAGAATGGCCGCGAAATCGATGTGCGTCACGCTTACTCCATGCCGCGCGACGAAGATGTGGCTGACGTGGGTCCCATCGATCC
>JBDOMX010000437.1:0-279 GCA_039831615.1 Planctomycetaceae bacterium | reverse complement strand
GGACCCTGGCCGTCGTCTACAACTTTGCCTGTCATCCTATTCAGGGAGTCGCCAGCGGCGCCAATACGGCCGACATTACCGGATTCTCGTCAGAAGTGATTGAGGACAATCTGGACGACGGAACCGTCGCCCTGTTTGTTCAGGGCTGCGGCGGAGATATCAACCCGGTGTTGGACAAGGAGGTTAATGTGCCCCGCGATGCCGAGGCATGAGGGAACCGGCGGGGGTTGGGGACTCGGGAGGCGGCAAAAAAAGAAAAAAAAAATCGATTTGTTTCGC
>JBDOMX010000405.1:0-2569 GCA_039831615.1 Planctomycetaceae bacterium | reverse complement strand
GTTTTAACCTGCATTACGGCAGGAAGCCAACGATTGAGATCGAGCCGTGGGGAATCGTGATTGAAGAGTCTCAGCACACCTACGACGGCGCATTTGCGGGCGAAATCCGCGTCTGGGGACGCCGTCGGCTATTTCCTCTGGAAAGACTTTTGCCTTTCGCCGAGGACGTTGAGGTGAGGTTGTTGGGAAGTGGCATGCCTTCTTTCTGGTCGGTAACGCTTCAACGGCACCGTTTTGATCTTGGCCTTTCCGGTTGGACATCAAACGACTGGGCCAGGCAAGCACAATTTGATTTGATGAGCGCAAAGCAATCGATAGACGGTTCGCTTCTGCAACAGGCCAGGGAAGCTCTTGAGCAGAAGCTTGTTCTCAACCCGAAAGAGCTTGCCGACGAATTAGCGCTCTCCCGGGAGTTGGCTGCGGCTACTCTGCAAGCACTTTGTCAGCAGGGGGAGGCGATGTACGACTTTCGCCGATTGGCGTACCGTTGGCGGCGTCTTCTCGCCCCGGATCAGCAGCAGAAAGCGTCCCAGGGTGATGAGTGTTTCCAGAATGCCGCTGCAGTTATCCAAAACAATGGTGTGCAGCAGATTGGCAAGCCGGAGAAATCCCCCCGTGGCACGGTGCGGTATTGTTGTGAGGTTACCATCAACAAAACCTTTCAGCCGACTTTCGAAATTGATGATGACGACCGAATTGCTTCTGCCAGTTGCAACTGTGGTTTCTTTCGGCGTAATAAATTGCGTCAAGGTCCGTGCCCTCACCTGATGGCTGCCGTTATCTATGTGAGGCAATCTCAACAAGGTAATTCGCCGTTTTCCGGAGACAACCGCTGATGGCCGACTGGCGGAAACAAGTCGAGCGGCTCGGAGCCGACACATTCACCCTCCACGAGATGGAGCGACTGGGGTTTTGGTCTGCTCAAGACGAACAGGTAAATAACGAACAGATTCCACAGGCCCGCGAACGATTGAAGGAACTCGAAGAAGAGCTTGGTCGACTGAGAAAAGAGCTCAATGAGATTCGCGATGCGTTACAAGAATCGCAAGAAATTGACAGATTGGTTGCAGAAATTCGACGCGCGCGAATCCTGCGAGTTCAGGCTCGTCGTGGAATTCGTCGTGTGGAGAAAGCCGCAGAAAAATCCGCACGCCGCAAGGAATTTGAATCACGAAAAAGTCGCACGCCATTTTATCTCGGGCCGGATGTATCCGCTGGCTTGCGGTTTGATGACAAGTCCAATCCGCGACTTGCAGAACTCGATCTTCCCGTACTTCGAAACGCTGAAGATATTGCAACGCAAATCGGAATCGATGCCAGAAAATTGCAGTGGTTGTGCTTCGACCGCAAAGTATCGAAGGTCGACCATTACAACCGTTTTCAGATACCGAAACGAAACGGGGGGATGCGACCGATTTCATCGCCGAAGCCACGGATGCGAAAGGCTCAAGACTGGATCCGTCTTAATCTGTTGTCGAAGATGTTGCCTCACACGCGAATTGCGACCGCCTTTCGCCCCGGGAAATCGATCGTCGATAATGCCCAGCCGCACGCGGGCAAGGCGGTTGTCGTTCGGATCGACCTCAAGGACTTTTTTCCTTCCGTGACGTTTTGGCGAGTGAAAGGGCTCTTTCAGTATTGCGGATACAACGAAGGTGTGGCAACGATGTTGGGGCTACTCTGTACCGAGTCGCTACGGGCAAAGGTAAAACTAGACGGCAAGACCTTCTTTGTTGCAAACGGTCCACGCGTTCTTCCACAAGGCGCATGCACGTCGCCGGATCTCGCGAATTTCATCTGTCGCAAACTCGACGTACGGATCGATGGTTTCGCCAAGTCGTTCGGCTTTGAATACACACGATACGCCGACGATTTAATCTTCAGTCATCCACAGGCGCGAGCGAATGTTCGGGTGCTCACAAAAGTCGTGTACAAAATTGTGCGAGAGGAAGGCTTTGAACCGAATCTGGACAAGACAGCCATCATGGGTAAGCACGGTCGCCAAATGGTGACAGGGCTGTTAGTGAACGACGTACCCCGCGTATCAAGACATGATGCGCGACGCTTCCGTGCAATTGCTCACCAGTGTCGTACCATCGGCTACGCTCAAGTATCCGAAAAACTCGGCTGTGATGCGAAAAGTTACCTGAAGGGCTACCTGTCATTCGTCCGAATGGTCAATGAAGACCAAGGGTCGCAACTTGAACAACTCTGCCCTTGGGATTTGTACGACTAGTTCAGGCTGTTGCAAACACTGCACCGCCGTTGAGACGCGGTTTGTCCGCCCCAGGCGCCGGATGGCGCCAAGAAGGAAAAGTGGAGGCGAGGGGCCGATATTGATTAGCAGGTTGGTGGTTAAGTTTGGCGTATAGTTCCTTCACCCTTACTCCCATACCTACCAGTTGTATCGGTCGATTTCCCGACGTCGAGCTGGGTCTTCTAATAGCGCCAGGGATGAAGCTGCATCAAAGCTGGTGTCGCACCGAGGTGACCTTAGAATAGAGTTGAGTGCCCTGCCCGAATCGATGGTTGAAATCCTTCAAACCCATCCGTCGCTGTTTCCAATCGT
>JBDOMX010001064.1:0-2576 GCA_039831615.1 Planctomycetaceae bacterium | reverse complement strand
TGCTTGGGGAGTCAGCCCGATCTTGACTCCGAGATACATGTCGGACAGCGCTGAGGTCGAGCTTGACGTCGTGCCGATGTTGGTCTGCTCTTCGAGCGGGAAAACTCCAAGACGGAATTCGAGCCAATCAGCTCCGATCCCGTAACGCAGCAATGGCTCGCCGAATGACTGCGTGCGAATACTGGTATCCCCGCTGCTGCCATAAACATAAGTGTAACCGAATTCGATCTGTGAGACCCCTAAGCCAACCGTCGAGCTGGCCTCAGTGAAGTCAGGCCTGTCAGTGACGAGTGGCTCGTCCAGATTCGGTCCACCTGCAACATTAGGAGCGGAACTCCAGCGAAACAGTGTACCGTTCGATTGGGGACAGCAGCGTCTGCAACCGTTGCACTGTCCGCTTCCGTGCTCGACTGCAGGCTGGACGTTAATCCAATTCTCACCGACAGGTGGCCCGTTGAAGGGAGGCGGACTTTCCTGAGCGTGAATGGATCGTGTTCCGACTCCAAACACGCAACACAAGAGGAGCGCCGTAACGGCGCAGTGCATCGACGTGGTTTCGCTTGCGAGAGTGTTTTTCACTTGTCTCATCATTGAGATTCTACCGATCCCCGACCTATCCATCCGATGGTCGAGCGATTTCTGATTGTGGTTCGAGGACGATTCGCGATGCACTGTGTTGAGTGGCAAACGTCCTGTGTCCACTATCTTCGATCAGCGACCGCTATTTTCTTTAGACAAAACAATAGTTTTGACTACCCAAAACATACTGAATGAATCTGCTTGGATCTCCAAGGTCCCTGTCGAACATTGCCGGTCATGCTTGGGTTGTCAGTTGAGATGCGTGAGACGTGGCTTGGTCAAGAATGTCGGAAACCTCTGCTGAATTTGTGTTTCGCGTGTGTTACATTAGACTGGTGAAGCGTTTACGACATTGGATGTTGATGCGCCTTTCGAGACTTTCAACCGCCATCGGTGTTCGATTCGTTTCGTCTCTCGCAAACGTAATCGACTGAATTTGGTCTGTCTTCGCTTCGTCCAATGAAGAGTGCCTAGAATCCGGGGAGCCTTATGAAACGGAATTGCATCCTTTCTTTCAGTCTGGCAGTCCTCTGTTTGACCACGTTGGCTTCCGCAGCCGACAAGGAATTTCGGTCGCTGTACAAAGGGAAGGATCTTTCCGGATGGACCGTCAAGGATGGTGAACTGGAATCCTGGCAGGCCGACGGGACATTGCTCAGTTGTGTCAAACCGGGTGGCGGCTGGTTGCGGACGAAGCGCACCTATCGTGACTTTGTCCTGCGATTGGAGTACCGCATCCCTGAGGGAGGCAACAGCGGCGTTGGTCTCCGATTTCCTGCGAGAGGCAATCCAGCGCATGTCGGCATGGAAATTCAGGTACTCGACGACGATGCACCCAAGCATGCCAAGCTTGAGGCCGCGCAATACACCGGCGGCATCAACTATCAAGCCGCCGCAAAACGCGGCGCGATCAAGCCGGCAGGTGAATGGAATTCGTATGAGATCACTTGCCGGGGGCCGCTTGTGAAGATTGTGCTCAACGGCAAAGTCATCAATGAGGTCGACATCGACAAGCACACGAAAGGCCAGGGCGGACACCCGGCGCTCGCCGACCGTCCTCGGTCTGGCTACATCGGTCTGCAGAGTCATGGGTCACGGGTTGATTTTCGCAAGCTTGTGATCAAGGATTTGACCACAACCACGAAAGAAGGTTTGCAGTACACCGACATCATCGTCGGCAAGGGTGACGTTGTGCCGGCTGGGGCGACGGTGACAGTTCATTACACCGGTCGATTGGCCGACGGAAAGAAGTTTGACAGCAGCCGCGATCGTGATCAGGCTGCGACGTTTTCTCTTCAGTGAGTCATTCGTGGTTGGCAGGAGGGCATTCCTGGCATGCGTATTGGCGGTCGTCGCATCCTGATCATTCCCCCCGAACTCGCTTACGGAGAACGTGGCGCGCCAGGATTCGTTCCCCCCAATGCAACATTGGTTTTTGACATTCAAGTCCTGGACGCCAAGTAACATTTTTGCAGCCTTGCACGCATTCCAAAATCGACACCTCGACGTTTACAGCGTCTGTTTTCTGGATCAAGATTGATGGCCGTCCCTTTCATCGCCTGTCCTTCCTGCGACACACTCCTGCTGCCGGACACGGTGCGTTGCCCCGAATGCCGAAGAGTCCTGAATGAGAAGCGATTGCGCGAACTGGGCGGCGACTTGCTCGAGTCCCTTCCCGACAAGGCACGCGACGAGTCTCCATGCCCCAGTTGCAATGAAATGGTCAAGAAGGGCCTGGTCCGTTGCTGGAGTTGTAGTTCGTTCATGCGTGAGGACATTGCTCAAGCCTATCAGCGCTTGCAATTAGGACCACGAGACGTCATCTACAGTCAACGAGATAAGATCCCGACCACCGATCAACCGGCGAAAACGGAATCTGATGAGGAGGCGGTCTATCAACTCAGCACGCCTCAAAGCGATGTTGCCAAGCCAACTTCAGGACCTGCCGGTCCTGTGCACGAAGAAGATTTCGAGTTGCATGAATCTGTGGCGTCGTC
>JBDOMX010000693.1:0-2577 GCA_039831615.1 Planctomycetaceae bacterium | reverse complement strand
GAGGTGCGAGGTCCGTACTGCACGGGCTTGATCGTTCGGAAGTAATACTCTCCCTTGCTGTTCGTCAGAAATCGTCCGAATCCCTGGAAGTTGCCGTCCAGTTTCTCTCGGTCGTGAGCCTCCGTGTGAATGTAGACACCGTTGTTGTCGACCTGCCAGATTTCAACGACCGCGTTGCGGACAGGCTCTCCGGCGAGGCTGAGGATGCGACCGGTCAGGTGCGTCACCTTGCCGACCGCAGGAGTGATGGTGTCGTTGACGATCAGCAGATCATTGTCAGTGTCCAACGGCAATTTGTTGGGATAGAAAGGACCTTCCGTCTGGCGTGCCGTTTGCGTCAGTTCTTCCGCGAACAGACCCGGTGTTGTCATGGCGGCTGCGCCGAACGCGACGTTTCGGATCATCTGACGGCGATTAAGCATTGTCTGCTCCAGCGTAAGTTGTCGAACCTTGTCGAATAAATGTGTCAGGGCGCGTACTGCGTGGACATTTTTGTGAAGAAGCTCACAAGGCTGACTGACTGTCAGCAGGCGACTTCGCTGCGAATTCAACCACAGAGGGAGCAAAGAGTTCTTCGCTTTTCTCCGAATTCTCGATCAATCTTGGTTTTAACTGGCGCGCCAACATGCATTCCGACCGACACCTTCATGCGGCACCCGATTCCGCGTGAACGTATGAGTTCCGCTGGCGCGTTTGGAGTCCGCGTAAACGGTCGTTTGTTTTGGTGTCCGAGATTCGACGAGTTTCGCGGACGGATTGGCACCAAAGAGAGCTTTTGGGGCGCTGGATGAGATTCGACTCCGATCGGAAACGCCCGGGTCGGCCGCGTTGGTACGCAATCGACGATGGTGGTTAGACGGCGTGTCTGAGGAATCAAACGGCGTCCCCGTATCTGCGGTCTTCGGTCAGTTGGGACGAATATGCAGAGATCTCCTTCCCCCCTTGCGGTTGAACGAAACGCTAAGCCTTGTCAGATTGTCCAACCGTTGTCAGTTCGAAAAGTAAAGAATTCACATCGGTGTCGTCACCAATCGCAGTTTATCTTGATATCCATCGACAGCGAGTGGTTCTTATACGATCCAAACGCTCGGTCTCGGCTCTCGTTTCTCTACAGAAGATTACGTAAGAAGGGCCCGATTACAACTTGTACTCGCAAGAAATGGGGCGATTCGCAACGCTTTGCAAAATGTCCGCATCTGAGTAAACTTCAGTGCCAACAACACTTGAGAACGTTTACGTTTTTTCGGGGCGACCGCCTACGGAACTCAAGGACAGTCGTCGATACGTGCAAGATTGAGTTCGCTACGTGGAAAACAGGTGATACAGATTGCGGGCGTCAATGCCTTCGCACGCGTTGCATCGTGCGGACTGTGCCGGGCGCACGTCTCGCACCCTGAGGATGAACTTACCATGCCTCTCTCACGCCGATCGTTTTTGACGAGCATGACTGCTACCGCTGCAGCAGTCCCATTCGCTTTCCCGAATATCATCAGTGCGAGGTCGCCAAACGAGAAGTTGAATATCGCATCCATCGCGGTGGGGGGCAGAGGCTGGTCCGATGTGAATGGCGCATCTCAAGGGCACAACTTGGTTGCCTTCTGTGATGTCATGACCGAAGTATCGTCACGAAAAGGCGGCTATGTCGAAGCAGCAAAGCAATGGCCGAAAGCGAGGCGTTATCAGAATTGGCGAAAGCTGTTGGCCGAGAGCAAGGATATTGATGCGATCACCATCTCCACGCCGGATCATATGCATGCCGCGCCGACTCTGGCGGCGATGCGGCTGGGGAAACATGTTTTTACACAAAAACCTTTGACGCACACGATCCATGAATCTCGAACTCTCATGCTCGAAGCGCGTCGGCTTGGTGTTGCAACCCAGATGGGAATTCAAAACCAATCGACCGTTGGACACCGCACAACTGCTGCATTGATCCAGGATGGCTTGATTGGAAAGATCAAGGAGGCGCATGGCTGGAGCCATAAAGGATGGGCTGGACCGAAAGACGGCAGACCTTCGCAATCCGACGAGATACCGAGAGGATTAGACTGGGACCTTTGGCTGGGCGTCGCTCCTGAAAGACCCTATGCGGATAAGATTTATCAACCGATGAACTGGCGTGGCTGGCTCGACTTCGGTTCCGGAACCCTGGGCGATATGGGTATCCACATTTTTGAGTCAATGGTTTCCTCGTTGGGCGTTGCTCCACCTGTTTCGGTCAGAAGTGTTGGCCTGGCACCTAATCCGGAGACATGGCAGCCGGGCAATACCATCGAATACGAGTTTGCAGGAAACGAATATACCGCCAAGGACATTCTTCCTTACATCTGGCGAGATGGTAAAGCGGGTCGTCCGCCACTGTCGACTTCCAAATACCTGCCAGCCGACTTGAAGTTGCCAAATCAAGCGACATTGTTTGTTGGTGAAAAGGGTGCCATCGTTCACCCGCATGGAGGTAGGCCGATGGTGTTCCCTGAGGATTTGCTGACGGGTTACGACATGCCCATCATCGAAAAGCGAGGGCATTTTGAGAATTGGCATGCAGCGATCCGTACAGGCAAGCCGGCTTGTGCATCG
>JBDOMX010000550.1:0-2577 GCA_039831615.1 Planctomycetaceae bacterium | reverse complement strand
GAACGAATACGGCTTCTACGCGAACGTGAATCCAGAAGTCGACCATCCGCGCTGGAGTCAGGCGCGGGAACGCAAGCTCGGCGAGTTTCGAAAACGCCCGAGCACGCTGTTCAACGGCTACGGCGATCAGATCGCCTCGCTCTATGCCGGAATGGACCTACGCCGAAACTTCTAGAACCATCAACCCCCGGGAGTCGTCGTGCGCGGGAAAGCCCAGCATTGGATCGCGATCGGGATCGCCGCACTTCCCATCATCGCCCTCGTCGTCGAGTTTGCGACCAACGGCCTCGGCGCGAACCCGATCGAGGAGATTACGCACGTCACCGGCGAATGGGGGCTGCGGCGTTGGAAAGGGATGCCGTGAATAAACCGCGTTGTCATCGCGTCGCACAAGCCCATTTGAAGATGGTCATCGTGCCTGGTCGCCATCGCTGGTCGACGCTTGTCTTCGTGCTGCTTCTGACGGCGATGCTGCAACCCATGCGAGCCGATCAAACGCCCAGCACGGCAACCGAAACCGGGAAAACCGAAACCGGGAAAACGCCGGTGGCCGAAGCCACGCAAACGTCAGTGGTTGTGATTGTGGGCGCACCGGGAACTGCTGAGTACGAGCAACAGTTTGTCACATGGGCCGGTCGCTGGCAGACCGCGGCCGAAACGGCAGCGGCACATTACATCGGGATTGGCAGCGAGGCGTCCGCCGACCGTTCTGATCGTGAACGGATCCGATTGCAGTTGGAACGAGAACCCAAGACGGGAGCAGCCGCAATGTGGTTGATCCTGATCGGGCACGGAACGTACGACCGCCAACAGGCCAAGTTCAACGTCCGCGGTCCTGATTTCACGGCCAAGGAACTGGCAAATTGGTTGACTCCATTTCAACGCCCGGTGGTCGTGGTCAACTGTGCTTCATCGAGCGCCCCGTTTATTAAGCAATTGTCGGCTCCGGGACGTGTGATTGTCACATCGACCAAAAGTGGTTCCGAACAGAACTACTGTCGTTTTGGTGATTATTTCTCGGCCGCGATCAACGATCCGCAGGCCGACTTGGACAAGGACGAACAGGTTTCGGTTCTCGAAGCCTATCTGGCGGCGGCGGCTGGTGTGCGAGAGTTCTATAAGCAGCAGTCACGATTGGCCACCGAGCATGCGTTATTGGACGACAACGGCGACGGTCTAGCAACGCCTGCTGATTGGTTTCAGGGAGTGCGGGCCACTCGGGCCGCTAAGAAAGGGGCGGAGACCGATGGTCTACGCGCCAATCAGCTGCACCTGATTCGCAGTCCCCGCGAGCGCAATTTACCCGCGCCCTGGCGCCGCGCACGGAACGCACTCGAACTCAAGATTGCGCAATTGCAAAAACGGAAGTCGGAACTGGCCGAGGTGGAGTACTACCGAGAACTCGAACAACATCTCGTCGAACTGGCCCGCCTGTATCAGCAGGCGGATCCCCCCCGGCCCTAGTTCGCTCAGCCTCCGCTTACGCGCCAAGGCATCGCTGATCAGAACGCTCACACGTGTGGTTTGGCGTGCTAAGAGTCAACACCCGAATGGTGTTGTGACGGCCATGCGAAGTCGATGCCGCTCGGATCGCGGCCTGTCCCGCTTTTTCACGTTGCACGCGGCTGTGGCTTTCTGTTTGCCGGCGGGACGCCCAATTCGCATTGGCCTCAGAATTGCCCGACGGCGATCCAGTCTTGCATTCCGTCGTCAATTGACAAAAATAGAGACTGTCCGATGGGACACCTGGTATGTCGCTGTCCGGCCTTCGTAATCCGATGAGATGAGCGGGGAGTCCAGATGAAGGGTCACAGGCGGAATCCTGTGTTCGATACATGTTCCGCAACCTCTCGCAGGTCGGTCTTGCGTGCGGGAGCTGGTCTGGCCGGATTGAGTCTGACGGACGCCCTGCGACTCCAGGCCGCTGGGGCACCGGTCGGAACTGCCGGACCCACGGGTGCGAAATCGTGCATTGTCCTGTTCTGCTGGGGAGGGATGAGCCACATTGATACGTGGGATCCCAAGCCCCAGGCGGCAGCCAAGATCCGTGGCGAGTTCGGTACCATCGAGACCAATACCCCCGGACTGATTGTTGGCGAACACATCCCTCGCCTGGCCCGTCAGACCCAGCATCTGGCCGTGATCCGCTCGATCCATCATCGCTGTACCGCCCACGGCAAGGGGATGTACTGGAATATCACCGGTCACGCGCCTCCGGCCCCGGAAGCCGCCGCCAATCTGCCACCGTCTCGCGACGATTGGCCCTCACTGGCCGCGATGGTGGCCGCCTTTCACTCGGCGCCACGCGGGTTTCCCCGCGCCGTGCGGTTGCCCTACCCCATGGTCGACAACGGAACGTTGCAGGCCGGAGAATCGGGCGGCTGGATGGGCATGGTCCATGATCCGATCGTCATGCGGACTCCGCGCGGCAAACCCTTCGGTGGCGTATCACGCGATCTGGGATCGCCCGTGTTGAACCTGGCCGAAGGCGTCGATCGGGATCAGTATCGTGGTCGCCGCTCTCTGTTGGACCAACTGCAGCGCAAGGTCTCCGGAAACCCGCAATCGAATTCCTAC
>JBDOMX010000123.1:0-11355 GCA_039831615.1 Planctomycetaceae bacterium | reverse complement strand
CGGGACGTTGATGGTCAGAATCCGCGGACAGCAAAACGGCACATTCCCGCTGGGTCGTTGAGCGTTCGTGCGGTTGCGTTGTTTACCGTGTTGATGAGCGGCGGCTTTATCGCATCGACACTGCTGTTTCTTCCGAACCGCTGGCCAGTCTATTTATCGATTCCGGTACTCGCATTCCTGCTGGGCTACTCCATGGCAAAACGCTGGACGAGTTGGTGCCATTATTGGCTGTCGGCTGCTCTCATGCTGTCGCCGATTGCAACCTGGATCGCACTGACAGGGACAGTTGAGCGCACGCCGCTGCTGCTGGCAGCAATAATTTTCTTTTGGGTGGGGGGCTTTGATATCATTTATGCCTGCCAGGACGCGGATTTCGATCGAGATCATCGACTGTTCAGTTTGCCGTCGCGACTGGGAATCGGTCGCGCTTTGTACGTTGCGTGTTTGAGCCACGTTGCCGCAGTGATCAGTATGTTTGCTTTGTGGTGGCTCACGGATCTGGGCGACCTGTTTCTGGGTGGCGTGGTGGTCCTGAGTGCCATTCTGATGTATCAGCACACGCTGGTGCGGCCCCATGACCTGGACCGGGTGAATACAGCATTCTTCAATGTGAATGCCATGGTGAGCTTCGGCATTTTGGCATTAGGATGTCTGGATATCTGGCTGCGGAATTACTGACCAGTATTCCTGACGACGGAGGCAAGGTGACTGGCTCCGACCAAAGCTGCAAATTTGACGTAACGGTGTCACGGCCAATTGATACGTGCCCTGCCGTTTCCCGGATGACGAGTGAATATCGCCGGCAAACCGTGACAGACACATGGTCACTGCCAGGCGACGGATGGAATGAACGCAACCTGTGCCCATAATACTGTCCCCCGGTCGACTCACTGTTGAGCATCGCGGGTTCATGCCAATCGGCAGACGACTGCCCGGAAACTTCTCATGTCTTCGACTCTTGTGTCACCTCTTGAATCTATCACCGACAGGATCCACAGCGGTGAACGCCTCACGTTTGATGATGGTCTTTTTTTGGAACGGGAAGTGGACCTGCATACGCTGGGAAGCCTGGCAAATCAGGTGCGGGAACGAAAGAACGGCAACGTTGCCTGGTACAACACCAACATCCATCTGAATCCGACGAACGTGTGCGTTTATCGATGTCGGTTTTGCGCATTTCGAGCGGATCTCAAGGATGAAAAGGCCTACACATTTACCGACGACATGCTGCGTGAACGTGTGCTGGAAGGCCAGGCTGGCGGTGCGACCGAAATCCATGTCGTGGGAGGATTGCATCACAAGAAGAAGTTCGACTGGTACGTGAATGTCGTTCGCACGTTGCACGAAACCTGTCCGGAGATTCACATCAAGGCATGGACTCCCGTGGAGATCAGCTGGTTCAGTTTCATCACCAAAAAGTCAATCGACTGGGTCCTTGAACAAATGATTGATGCCGGTCTTGGCAGCATGCCCGGCGGAGGCGCAGAAATCTTTGACCCGGAGGTTCGCAGTCAGATCTGCGAACACAAGGCAGATTCTGCGGTGTGGTTTGACGTGCATCGAGCGGCGCACGAGCACGGCCTTCGTTCGAATGCAACCATGCTGTACGGGCACGTCGAAGATGCTCAGCATCGCATCGATCATCTGCTCCGGCTGCGTGAACTCCAGGACGAGACCGGCGGATTTCAGACCTACATTCCCCTGGCATTTCATCCGGAGAACACGGAACTGCAGCACATCCGGAAACCGGATGGATTGTTTGACCTGCGGATGGTTGCCATCGGTCGCCTGATGCTGGACAACTTCGACCACGTCAAGGCGTACTGGATCATGATGGGCGAACAGACGGCTCAACTGTCATTGCGATATGGTGCCGACGATCTGGACGGCACCGTCGTGCATGAACTGATTTATCATGATGCCGGAGCAGAAACACCGGAGGGGAAAACGGTTGAGCAACTGCACAGCCTCATTCGCGAAGCCGGCCGCGAGCCGGTGGAACGCGATACGCTGTACCGTCGCGTCCACCGCGATGGGCAGAACTGGACCGTTGACCAGACGGCATGATCACTCGAGTTCGGTACCGCGCGGTGCCGCTCGGCTCAGTCTACGCCGCCGGCGCCTGACCGGGCGGACGAATGCCGGCCAGAAGAGCGGTATCCTGAACCCGTGGTGAACTCCACAGCACGGATTCGACGAGTTCGCTGGCCTTCACCCGCTCCTGCCGAACGGTTTGGAGTACGCGCACGAGGGCAGGTGACAGCTTTAGTTGAATACGCACTGTGGATCGGTCCCTGCGCTGGTCGGATTCGCCGCGGCGCTGGTGATTGCCGATCGTGGCAGCGATCGGCGAAACCGGCCTGGCCAGATGACTGTCGACAAGATCCCGCAGGGACCGCAGGATTTCTCCGGCAGATTGGTCGACCGGAATCCTGCGGGCATAGCGGTGTCGGCCGTTGTGTTGCAGGCACATTTGCGCATCGAGTTTGATTTCGAGTTCATCCAGCATTTTTCGGAGTTGCTGGATGTGGGACATTCGCAGTGCAGGGGGCGGGGCCACACTCCGCTTGCCGGCGTCTGCAGATTGGTGCTGTTTGATCCGTGAACCGGCTGGTCGCTGAGTTTGATTTGGCATCGATCACATCTGTCATGTCTGAATGGAATGCAGTCGCTTTCCGAACTGTGCCGGGAACATTGAACCGGGAATCAGACAGGGAAAAGACGGTCAGGTACAAAATGGCGTAGCAGAGACGATCCGGAATTCAGGAACGGCATTTCACAGTTGACGACGATTGGCGGCGGTGATCTCTCACTCGGTTGGTCAAATTCCACAACGGTCCAGATGGCTCCAGCATGTTTTCTTCGGCGGTGCCAGGGATGTCGAATGATTAGAATCCGGCGAAAAGTGCCACCGCAGCGTTCTCAGAGCTGGCATCGCCACTTATGCAGGATGCGCCAACGTCCTGTGGTGCCGCAGAATACCATTCGCCGAAACATTTCGATCTTGACGAGAATCTGCTAAAGGTCGAGATTCCTGTCGTCAACAGAGTTCCGGTGCATGACGCACCGTGATGGCCGCATTTTTTTCCGGATTTCCACCGGAAGCGCTGGGCAATGGAGGGCTGCGATGAGTCGGGCAGGCAAATGGAGCGCCGGGCTGTTTATTGGCTGTTACCTGGCCGTCCTTTCAAGCGGGATCGTCGGACACGCCATGAAGATCGGACTGGCGGGTAACGCACTCAGCTATTTCGTGGTATGGGACATGTTCTGTGGATGGCAGGCCTACGATCAACGTACGCATCTCATTGCAGAGTCGGAATCCGGCCGGTACTACGACATGCGTGAGCCGTGGGGCGAATTCCAGCCATTCGGCAGTCTGGGACGAATCCAGTACGACGTCTACAGCCACATGATTCCAAAGCACATCGATCACATTCTCAGTCACACTCGACACGAGCCCATCGACGCGGTGTACGTTGTTCAGGAGGTGTGGCCCAAGCAATACAACCTTCCGGAGCGGCTGTGGAAGCAGAATTTTGGCCGCGAACGGGACAAGATCTCGTATTACCACCTGCGGGCAGTCTGCAACGAACATGGAGGAGTTCTTACTTTGAACCCGGACTGGATCAACCAGCAACGCCTGAATTCCATCAGTGACAACCCGCGTCTCCGTCACGAAGTCCGCCAGGCTCATTCGAGTTTCGGGGCGTGGTACGCACCGACGGCTCAGACCTCCGGGCACGGTCTTCGTCAGTCATTGGGAGCAACACCCTCCACCAACTGACCCTTCCAGCATCTGCGGTGTGTGACCAACTCACTTCTGACGCAAACTTCCAGTCCCCTGTGAGGATTCACGGATGAATCGTTCACGTCATCAGCATTCAAGCCTGCGAACAACTTTGTCGGAGTTCTTCTTTGACGAGCAGGTTCCGTTCGGTGCAGCGCTCACTCGCATTTTTCTGCCCTTGATGGCATTGCTTCCGATGCTGATGCGGTTTCCGCGAGTGCGGGAACTTTACTCGACTGACGGCACTCCCGTGCAGATGTTTGAGTTGTTTGGTAACGGCGAAGTCCTGCCCGTGCTGTCCCCCAGCATCGCAGTCATTTTGTATTCCCTGATGGTGTTTTCTCTGCTGTGCGGATCCGCTGGATGGAAGACTCGGCTTTCGCTCGCCACGGGAACAGTGCTGTATACCTACTTCAACCTGCTTGACGGCATCGGCACGATGACGAAATACAGCGTCATCGCGAATCACTTGCTGTTGCTGCTGACACTTTCACCTTGCGGCCATGTCTGGTCCGTCGATGAATGGCTCAGACGACGTCGAACCGGCGACCTGATGGTCATTCCACGCGCTTTTCCGCTTTGGCCGGTTCGCCTGATGCAGTTGCTGTTTGCCTTTATTTACTTTGGAGCCGCCATTACCAAGATCCAGACCGACGCATTTTTCAGCGGTGAACAGATGCGATACTGGATGTTGAGCAACTGGAACTATGAGAATCCTGTTGGTGAGTTGATGGCGACGTGGCCTCCGGTGCTGCTTGTCAGTGCGTACCTGACAGTGGTCTGGGAGATCCTGTTTGGGTTTCTGGTCTGGAACCCGCGATTGCGTGTCATGATGCTTGTCGTGGGTGCTGCGTTCCACCTCGGCACATGGCTGTTGCTGGGACTTTATATCTTTCCTGCCATCTGCCTGGCCGGTTATCTGTGTTTTGTGACTCCCAATGACGTCATGAAAGTCCGCCGGTGGTTGAAATCTTCACGCTGGACGGTGGCCTGGCCCAGGCGAAACGTCCTGCGGATTCCGGCTGTCTTCCCGGCAGGAGTCACGTGGGCGATTTCAGCCGGACTGTTTGCTGTCGCTGCCCTCGAAGCTGAGTATCAAATGGACCTGTACGGTCTGCGCGGGGAATCCGGTCCTTTACCCATTGCTGAGATGGATCAACAGCATGCCATCGCTCTGATTGCCGGGGAAACTCCACTGCGGGAAAAGGACAAGTTCTTTTCATTCTATCTCGGAGACACCTCTGTCGGCGGCCAGCTGGCCAATCGACGTGAGGACTTTGAATATGGAGACATTGTACTCGCCGAATGCAACCTCAATCCCCCACACGAAGACATGTGGGTCGAATGCGTACTGGAAGATGACGATGAGCACAAAATCGATTCTGTTGGCCAGGTGGTCACCCGCGAGATGCTGCGAGGCCATTTTACGTATCAGCTCGGTAATCGCCTTGCACCAGGAACCTACTCGATGGTCCTGCGGAGCGCTGGTCACGAAATCAGCCGACGGCAGTTCACTCTCTCCGGGGAACCACCTGCCTGCGTCGTCGACCCCGATGTCTACGGCAACTGACTCCCGGTGATGTCAAACTGCGGGAAACTGCCCACGAGATTGGATCGCATCGCCGCTGCAGGCGTTAAACTCGGTGATCTGGAGGCCTGGCAGGTGTCGGCCGGCGGAATGGACGATAAGTCAGTGAACAATTTTCCGCATCGTACGCATCTGCAGCCACTCACCTGGCTACCTTGTTAAAAGGGTAGCAATTCATCCGCCCGGTGAACGGATCCAGGCCAGAGGACAGCAGACCGTCGAGCCCTCGCAGTCGATTCCGGCTGCAGGCTTCCGGGGCCCTCCATGTCCTTCCGTCGTCGTTCTGTCAATGTGCTTTGTCAATTCGGACGTCAAGGGCTGCTGCTGGTCGTTTGGTTCTCAGCATCCATCGGGCCTGCTCAAACCACCGAAGTTCCTGCGCTTCCTGAGGCACACATCGGACCAACTGACGGGACGGTCATGCCGTTGGTTGATACCGGTCACTGGATCGTCTCCACGCATGAATCCAATCAAAGTTTTCATCTCGAATGCCCACAGTTTCGCCCTCGCGTCACGCGGGTGAACTGTGGATGCCACCGGCGACGTGTCTGTTTTGCAGAGATGTGCCGATCACTTGCACCAGGGATCCCCGTTTGCATTTATGTTCATGGCAGCTTCGTAGATTCTCACGAAATTGCACGTCAGTCCGTATTAACTGACCGTTGGCTGAGGTCTGTGTCGTGCGGACAGTCCATGCAGATGATTCATTTTTTGTGGCCCAGTTGGCGTCCGATTTTAGTGCCGACCGTGAAGCTGGATACTAATCTGCTGGGGCGCCGAGCTGCTCGCAATGGCTGGTACCTCGCAGAACTGATTCGACACATTCCACGCGCGTGCCCCGTCTGCCTGATCGGCCACAGTCACGGTGCCCGGGTGGTGGCGTCTGCGCTGCATCTGATGGGGGGCGGCGTCGTGCAGGGAGTGTCACATCCTCATGCACGAGCCAATGGTCGGCTGATTCGTACCGTATTTGCTGCGTCCGCCGTGCGACACGACTGGCTGAATCCAGGTGAACGTTATGGGCGAGCCCTGTGCACTGCCAGTGCTGTCATCAATCTCAGGAACAGACACGATGCCGCACTTCTGCTGTATCCTCTGCGGCACCTGTTTTCCGGTCATTCACTTGGCACAACCGGATTCACTCAACGCGACAGAAGTGAGATGCGAGGCTGGTCGTCGAAGGCCAGGGAGTATGATGTGACCCCGCTTGTGGGACATCGCCATATGTGGCCACGCTACCTGGAACACAAGCAGCTGGCCACGTTGATTCGCAACTACGTGTTTTTCCCGGACGTGCAGCAGAGTGGTCTGATTTCGTCCGCCCAGCCGTCCGATCCTGCGATCGAACATCAAAGCGCCGATCGTTCAGGATTCGTTGACGATTCCGGATAGGCTTTCGGGGCCGCCGCGCCGGTTGATGATCAAGTCGGCTGGGTCCGCTGCAACGGCCAGCAGGTGACAAGCGGTCCGGACGTTGAAACCAAGCGCCGGCACATCTCCGGGCGGAGGAGAACAGGAGACCGGTCGCTGCTGGCATCCCATCAGAGACAGACCTCATGAATCGTCGTGCGGCTGAAACAGCAGGTCGCCATGCCGATCAGTGCTGGGCCAGCACCGGAGCTTCATCTGCCAGCTGGAGCAGCTCTTCGCACAAGATTCCTGTTTCCATTCGCAGTTCGGCGCGGCGGCGCTCAACCTCAAGAATCCCGACCTCAGTGCCGGCTGCCTTCAATTCGCCCCAGTCAGTATGGCCCTCCGCATACAGTCGCTGCAGGCTGGCGAGTCGACTTTGCGCGACCTCTGCGCGAGCATGGATCACATCCAGTTCCGGACTCCGATCAGCGTGCAGAGCAAAGACCCTGGACCGCTGTGTATTGAGCCTCGTGGAGTCGGAATCACGCCCGGATTCCAGTCGATAGAGCGCGATTGCGAAACGTACCAGGGCACGCCGTCGGTCTGACTCAGCAAGCTGCTGTTGTTCCACCGCCGCAGCGACCGTCATTTGATTGTGGAGTGTGTTGAGCTCACCGGCCAACGTGGGGTCACCGCTCGATAACTCTTTAAGGATCTCTGTTCCTGCCGTCAGATGTTGTCTCTGCTGACTGGTAGCTGTCAGTTCCATCTGAATCACATCGTACGAGTCCTTCGTCATTCTCATCAGCAGTGCCATTCGGTCCGATGGCGTACGAATCGCCGGACGAAGGTTGGTTGAGTCGTGGCGGCCACCCGCCACCATGATTTCTCGCCGGAGTCGATGACTGAGATGACGAATCGCGTCGAGTTGCGTATCCAGAAAAGAAATGTCAGCGCCGGCGTCATCGTCGCTGAGCTGGAGCAGCAACTGGCGACGAGTCTGCAGACGTTGAATCGTTCGTTCAGCCTGAGTGGCCAGCAGACGGCGACTGTCCACGATCCAGCTTCGCGTAAACTGAGAAAACAGCAGCCGACCCGTCTGGGACTGGTGTGCCCTGATACTGTGTTCCGGCAGCATGCGATGTTGAATTGGCATCAACAGAACTTCATCCAGTCGGATCGGCTCAAGCAAAACTGCCTCTTGCCGCAAACGATCCCGTTGGATGTCCTGCACCGGCATTGCGTCGTCCAGCCGCTGTTGTCGGCTCAGTCGATCGGCAATATGTTGTTGATGTACGTCGTTCGGTGACAGCGAATGCCGTTCGGTGAAAAGCGAGTTGATCTGCGCAACAATTCCGGAAGCGCGATGGCCTGACGGAATCGGCACGGTGGAGAATGGATCATCAAAAAATGCAGCAGGCAATCCTGGGACACGGAGTATGATGCCGTCGGTGTGGTCGGGTGCGGAGGGGTTCACAGCGTGGAGGCGTGTTTGCTGCAGATTGAGAAGCCGTGACCATTCTGCCGCCTGAGTGGCCAGTTCATATGCGTCCCGCAATTCCTCCGCAGGCGCCTGTCCCAGCTGCTTCAGTCGCTCAGCCGAGTTGCGTTGATACTCCCGATATTCCTGCTCTGCTGCTGACGCCCGCACCTGTTCCGCAAGGGTTGTCTCCAGGGCTGAATACGCAGTTTCTCCCGACGTGACTGGCTCCGCTGCTGTGGAAACGCCGGCCAGCGACAAAACGAGGAGTAAACACACAAAGTGCTGCATAGCGCTGCTTTGAAACATAAGGAGCCTGAGTGAAGACCTGAGTGGCGCAGGTCAACGAATGCAACTCAGGTTCCAAACAAGTCAGCGGCACAAAATACGCATCGCCACACGTAACGGTACGACGTGTGTTGCGGAATCACCACAATTGTGCCAATGCGGCAACAGCAAAATGGAACGTAGTTTACTGTGAGCTGGCCGCAAGGATCTCCTGGTAGATTGCCTTCGCCTTGTCATAGGCATCTTTCGCCTGACTGCGCTCGTCTTCCCGAATTCGGTCCTTCTTGGAATCCCAGCATGTATCAATTGCTTTGATGCACCATTCGGCACTGCGCGAATTAGCCCGAATCGGATTTCCATCCACGTGTGTGAAGACTGGATTCGTATGGCAGGAAGCGAGGATTCTAACGGCAATCCAGGACGACTGCTGAATCTCAAGCGGGACCGCAAACGTTTCCATGTGCCCGTCTGCCACCAACTCTCGCGTGGCTGCGACTTCGCCGTTCACAATGATCTCCACAGGAACCGTGCGTGTGTCACCGATGCGCGCTCGTTCGAGGTGCCAGTATGGTTTTTCATCCAGCCGACGACTGCGAATGGCTTCTGTTTTCTCGGATGGAGCCTTCTGCAGCATCGCGGCCGCTTCGAAGGTGACCTGCACCGTTTGAGGACCGTTCAGATCGAGGCGACTGACGGAACCCTCGCCGCTGGCTTCCCCCACGCCCTGATCATTGACCTTGAAGTTCATCAAATGGCTGAGTCCATCGCCGCAATAGCTGCGACCATCCCGCAATCCGTCGACCCACGTCTCGTACTTCAGATCCTCGTCTTCAAGTTTGACATAGATTCTCCCCAACCCCACGCGTTCCCCGTAAATGCAGGGGAAGTCCGTTTCGCCGCTGATGCGACTGGTCATTCCACAGTTGAGCGTATGATACCAAATATTGAGTTCCCAGATGGCAGGCGTGTCCACGGCCGAGATGAAGTCGCAAACGCCCAGCGCTGTGGTGACGACATATTCGTTCGCGCCGACGCCGTCAAAGCGTGGCATGGCGTAATCCGGCAGCTGATCGGCGCATTTACCTTTCCAGCCGGCCGCAGCTCCGCCCGATTTCTTCCCAGGAAACTCACGCGTGCCGTTGGGCATGATGTCCGGCAACGTCAACCCCCAGCCACTGTGGCTGTAGCCGGCAACTCCGCCCTGCTCCCTGGTCCACTTCAACACCGGATAGGTCCAGCTGGGCCACTCTTCCAGCGATTCGGTACCTGGATAGTCGTCTTCGTTGAGGTTCAGCAGGCACAGATGTCCGGCGTGGGACGACGGGAATCCACTGACTTCCACGTCGTAACGCATCAGGTTCTCAGGCGTCGACAGGGCATGAACCTGCCCTTCAAAAAACTCTTTTTGTGAATACCAGCACGGTCCCCAGCTCAGAACGCAGCCAACGTTGAGATCTTCACCCAGAATATGCCGCATCATATCTTCAGGACCGACTCCTTCAGTGGGGCTGTCGTAGTGAGCACAGCCGGCTGCATGCACGTGATGGTCTCCAGAGAACCAGTCATGACTTGCGACGTGAATCCATCGCTCGAGTTGAAACTCCTCGGAATGCCTTTCGGCATTCGGCACGGTGATCGCGCGTGACACCGGCAGGTACTCCGGTCCTCGCCCCACACTGACGTCATATTCTCCCGGCGGCAACAACAGGGTTTCTCCATCCGCACGGTAGACCTGCTCATGAAAGAAGAAGTCGGGTGCAAGCCTTCTGGCAACGTTTGGATACACTCGCTGTTGATCGTCTTTCACAATGAACGAAGCGGTGGTCGGGCTGCCGTCGAAATCGCGCACGTGCAGCTTCACCTCCACCGCGGGGACACAGTCGAACAGAATGGGAACGGCGTTGCGGAATCCGATATCCTGAGTGCCCTGTCCCACGTTGAACGACAGAGAGGCCTCGCGTTTTCCCTTGTCGCGGCTTGAGATCAGCACGACACGGTATTCCAGCTCGAGTCCCGAGAGTCTTCCGGTCATTGGTTGCCGATTGAGCATCGACAGGTCCAGAAAACGATTGGGGATGTCTCGACTTTCAGTCAGTTTGTCATCGGCGGCCGGACGCTGTCGCGGGCGCTTCCCCTTCATGTAGACGGGAGCTGCCTGCGGGCTGTCTGCAACCAGTTCGGGATTGATCCCTGCCTCATTGCGGACCTTCACCAGAAACGCACGCCAGCCATGCTGCATCAGTTCCTTCTGCACCGGACCGGCCGCGACCTTCACGCGACTTTCGGGATTGATGTGAACTTCCGCGAGACACAGCGGATCAATGAGCTCCTGCAACTCGCGCACGAACTGACGATCTTCCTCAAGACCCTCGATTCGATCCAGTTCCTTTGTCGTTTCGTCACTCAGTGGTGCTCCTGCGAACGTCAGTGCTTCTGCAACCCTTCGGACAGATGCCATCAGCGGTTGCCGGTCGACTTTCAGCACCTGTGTTAACTCCTGTCCGTTTGATGTCGCAAACGGCATCACGATGCTCAGGACCAGAACGGCAGCAGACAAACGTTGGGTTTGAAGCATTAGAGTTCCTCTGGGAGATTTCGAATTCAGTCGGGGCAGGGCGCGGGGCACGTTCGATGCGGTGCCAGTGCCGGTCCTGTTCGATCTGTGCTGCGTCCGGTATGGCAACCGTGCAGCGTATGCAATTCGCAAGTCTCAATCCTAAGTGGTGGGTCCGGCAGACTCAATCTGCCGAGAACCATTTGGCGATTGATGGCCCTGCAACGAGCGAGTTGCCAGCGTGCGGAAGCGGCGCAACAAAAGGAATCTCGGCTGTAGGATTGACAAACCGCGGCAACTTGGCC
>JBDOMX010000897.1:0-2584 GCA_039831615.1 Planctomycetaceae bacterium | reverse complement strand
GAAGGGCTGTGTGTCGCGTCACCCCTGCTTTCCCTGAAGAAATGCCGCCGCGCCTCACCTGTCGAGGCGTTGTAAAGCAGCGGGCTGATCTCAGGGGCTCGTCGTCGCTGGGCATTCAATCGAAGGAGAGGATGCGTCCCGGCAGCAGCGACGCAAGTCGCCTAGAACACGAGTCGTATCGCTTTGTCGTGCCCCAGAATGTGCGCAAGTCCGCGCGGTTGCACCACAGTTGGGGGCCAACGGACTTCCGGTATCCTCCGCAAGTATGCCGTTTTCCGCACGTCGCTTGGGTGTTGGAGTCTGCATTGGACTCTCTAGCCGTTTCTGCCGACAAATGGATGTCGAAGAACCCAAATTGGAATGTCAGTGTGTCACACTCCCCGCAGTTCCGGGTGCCGTCACCAGCCCCACAGAGGCAGCGATGCGGTCGGTGGAGAGCGCCGCAGGTCCCCGGGCATCAGGAGCCGAAACATGATGGTTGCATGTCTGCAGCTCAAGCCCGCGCATATTCGAGCGATTCACAAGGCAACAATCCGCCCGGTGAAGGCGAATTGTTTCTTGTGCAGACGTGGTTCGGAGCCGATTCCATAACTCCGACGGCCGGTGGTTGGGATGCTTCCTTGGTGGGAAGTCCTCGGCATTCGACTTATGGCTTTGCTGCCGGTTTGGCATCCGTCTGAGCGTCGGCTTTGCCTTTTTCTTCGACGGGTTTCTCGGCCAACAGCTCGCTGACAATCGCCTCGAGTCCTTCGTAGGGGTGGTAGCCTGTGAGTTTTGCTCGAACTGTTCCGCTGCGGTCAATGAAAATCGTCGTCGGATATCCTTGGAAATTGGGAACCAGGGCCTGCGTTTCCGGGTTGCCGATGAGGCAGGGATAGTTCATCCCGTTGCTTTCAGAGAACTGTTTCACTTTGGCAGCCGCAGCTTCAAATTCCATATTGCCTTCATAGTTCAGTCCGATGATCTGCAGGCCTTTGTCTCCATAAGCTTCCTGCAATTGGATGAAGTGCGGAATCTCTTTACGGCAGGGGGGACACCACGTGCCCCAAATGTCCGCGATGATCACTTTGCCTTGGTACTGATCCAGCGAAACATCCTTGCCGTCCAAATCGGGGAGCGTGAAGGTGAAGGGAAACGTTGTGTTCTCCGCTAGCAGGTCGCGGGCGACCTTTTGATGGTGCGCTTTGATGGCCTGTTCGGCTTGTTTTAGCGTTTCAGCGAATGCGGGGAGTTTGCGGACAGCGGCCAGATCATCGTCGGTTTTCGCCAGTTCCAATCCATCAAACCCGTGTTCAAACGCTTCCTTCAATGCTGCAAGTGCTTCCTGAGGTTTTTCACTCTGTGACAAGGCGCAGGCCTCGTTGTACAGCGCATTGCCAACGACGGTGAGTTCTCCACCGGTCAGATCCGGATGATGTTCGAGCAAAGTGCGCGCGTATTTGGCCGAAACTAGGAACAGCGGAAGCGATTCCGCGTCCTTGCCATTTTGCACCAGTGTCATGGCCTGGACTTGCGGTATCCGCATGGCAATGAACAGTGCTTGTTGATGTTTCGGGTTGGTTTTCAGGAGTGTTTCTATGGTGGCCAAAGCTCCGGAGAAGTCCTCTTTGTTGGCCTGTGTGATGGCTGCCTTGATCACTGCGTCGGGGGTTGGCGTGGTTTTCTCCGTTGGGGCGACCGGAACCTGTTCCGCCGGCGTGTTTGATGTGGGATCTGTGGTGGCGACGGCTTGAGGCTGCGGAGGATTTGTTTCAGCTGCGGGCTCCTCAACCGTCGTGTCCTCGTTTGCGGTGTCCGCCGTATCCTGGACATCATTTTGAGCCGGCTGTGAGGCCGGAGCCGAATGGGATGTCGTCCCGGGATCACTCGAGTCCGTGGGGGTCGTGTCACTGCATCCGAAGCCTAGTAGACAGACGGCAAGCATGTAACGAAATCGAGTCATTTCAGAATCTCCCGCCTGTAGTCCTAGATCAATGTGATGAACGCAACGCTGCATCGGATGATAGCTGAATTGGACGACTTGCACCAGCGGGTGGTATGCGGCGGCTTGCAATCTGCCGCCGACGGTTTCTTTCCGTAGCTCAACTCTGCGGATTCCCGCACGTCAATTCTGGCCGGAAGCGGTTCAGTGTTGGAAGGGCCGAGGGACATGGGACATGGGTTCAGAATCTCCGGGCTCAATACCGTGACGGAATGATGATCTTCAGCGAGTTCTTGGTGGAGTCGCGCCAGTTGAGAGTCTCCGATTTGCAGGCAAGCTTGTGCGAGCAGTTTGTGTGTGTTTGCCGGTGACTTGCTGTGGGGGAGTGCTTTCTCGAGATCGCGAATCGCCGCGTTTGGCGACTTCTGGGCGAGCAGAATCGCCGCGCGCGTTTCCAAGAATTGCGGATGTGACTAATGCCGCAATCGCTAAGTGAATTCAAGTGGAGGCAGATACTCGATAAGACTGCAGGCGAATGCCCTGATTTCGATTTCGATTCCCAGCTCCAACTGCGTGGTCGTCGGGAGGTTTAGGGCAGGTTGTGTGGCCAATGTGAGACACTCCGAGACGGTAGGGGCGAACAGTCTTGTGCGAGTCATGGAC
>JBDOMX010000909.1:0-11381 GCA_039831615.1 Planctomycetaceae bacterium | reverse complement strand
TGAAGCCACTGGCAAATTCGCCAGTACCTTCGCGAGTCCTATACGGTGGGTCCATTTTACACGCCGATCTGGCCCCCGAAGTGGGTCCGTTTTGCACGCCGATCTCCAGGCGTCTCAGGAACTTGAAGATGTCACCCTGAGCGACGATGCGGAGTTTCTGATTTCCAGCCGTGAAATCCTGTGCCGTGAATCAGTCAGCCTGCCGAAGGTGTGCATTCATACGGGACAAACAGAGAATCTGCAGCAGCGTGAAGCAACATTTCATTCAGCTGGCATGATCGTTGCCGGCCTTTTTTTACCCGTTGTTGTTCTGATCGTCCTGTTCACCGGCGATCTGATTGGAGGCTCATGGCTTGGCATGATCGTGCTGGCGATTTGCGGCACGGCGCTATTGCCTGTGCTGGCCAGACTCAAGGTTCCTGGCATCGTCAGTATTAAAGCCACTTGGCATGTCAGCGACGAGTACCTCCGCCGTTGCCGGTGGCAACAATGGTGCATTCGAGGGGTGATTGTTGCAGTCATGTTCTCTGTCGGCTTCGCGGTCGGGTACGATACGACGGCAGCGGCGGCCAGTCCGATCATCACAGGTCTGCAAACCGGGAGCGCCCTGGGAGGGATCTGTGGCATCATCAGTCTGGCGCTAAGAATGGAACGCCGAATTCGCTACTCGAGCAGGCGCCGACGCGGGCTGCATAAAGGATTGTTCGCGCTGACCGGGCACAGTCGACGATTCACTGAATCGGTCGAACGGATCATTCACGGCGGGTTTTAACTGTGCATCCGTGGCATGTCGCAACCATCAGCGATGATCGTCGCTTCGCCGGCGGCCAGTTCGTCCAGGCGCTCGGCGATTTCTTTACCATCTCCAAATGACTGAGCCAGCCTCACATAAGTCGCGTGGTGCCGCGCCTCGGATTCACACAATTCGCCGTAGAATTGACTCAGTTCCGCATCGTGAAGGTGGTCGCGGAGCAACAGGAATCGTTCGCAGCTGCGCGCCTCAATCAAACCGGCGATGAGCAGTCGGTCGATGGCCTTGTGAGGTTCCTGGCGGCGTACGAGTTCTTTCAATCGACGGCCGTAGGGACCCGGTTTGATTTTGTGGAATCGAATGGCCCGCTTGTTGAGAAGCTCGCGGACTAAATGAAAGTGCTCGAGTTCCTCGTTGACAATTTCAGTCATCTCACGACAGAGATCCTGATTCTCCACGTAGTCGAACATCAGATCCATCGCCGCTGCGGCCGCCTTTTGTTCGCAGTGAGCATGATCGATGAGTATCTCGCTGAGGTGACTGTCCACCTGAGCCAGCCAGCGATCCGGAGATGTTGAATGAAGATGCAGCATTTCTACCGATCAGTAATATGGTCCTGGGACGTGGCGGCAATGACAGTGTCATCAAACCTGACGCCTCCGATCCGTCTGGCTGCTTCCCTGTTCAGCAAACGCATGTTAACGACTTGCAGGGTGGCTCGCAGGCGCCGGGATGGTCGATAGTCTCGGAAGCAGGTTGACGTCGACTCCGGGAAGCACCTGCCCTCGTTTAGGACCATCAAAGTCAACGAGTCGGGCGCGAGCAAACGAAGCAGACCCGGCCGCAGATGAATCAAATTCCGGTTCCGCCATCAGGAATGACTCTAAGAGGGCCTGAGATTCCGGCAGGGCCACGTTCTGTTTCAGTGATTGATCGAACCAGACGACAGGGGTGACGGATGGTAACATGATCGTCGGATTGGCCCGACTGGCCAGTCGAAATGCAATCTTGACGTCCCGTGGAGACCATTGCGCGGCTGATGATGCGAGTCGGACGAGGGCTTGTGTGGGAGTCAGCACAGATTCTCCGCAGACGATCTCGACGTACAGTGCCGCCGTCGTGCCGCCACAAATCATATCTGAGAAACTCCTGCCGCCCCGCTGAGTCACCCGAGTCATGTTGAGCTGAACGCGGGCAGGACCGTCGGTGTCACAACGCCAGGCCGTTTCAGCCGTTTCGAACAACACATTCCGGAGTACAAAATGGCCCGGTGCCGTTGTGGTCTGGATCGCATAACGACCGGAGAGGAAAACGCTGTTCATCACGCGCACAACGGTCGAACCGTTCACCAGCGATGTCCAGCGCAGGCCCGCAGCACGATGTTCCGCGCCGTCCCCCACGATTGTTCGATCGAGTTCCAGCACGCGACAATGGACGTCCAGCAATCGTTGCGCCGATCCGATCTGCTCGCTGCCAAACCGAACCTGAATACCTGACAGCTGCACTTGATCGGCCGAAATCCTCCACGATGAATGTTCTGACACTTCGACAACCGCGACGGAATCACCTCGGCAGCGAATTCGAAGGCTGCCTGGTCGCTCCAGGTCACGTGCTTTGTAGGACTGACCGCCAATCAGCTCAATTTCTCCATCGGCCGAAGGCTCCGGCAGATCCTGGATTTCGTGTGTCGGAACCGACCCGATTTCCGCTATCGCACTCGACTTCGCGGACAGATCGATCGACCCGTCTGTCGTTGTCGTGCGGCGGAGATTCAGGGGCAGCGGAATGAGGCCACAGCTCAGACCCAGCATCACACACCCGGTCAAGCCCGCGGCCACCCACCCACGCGTCCGGATGCGGCCCCGATTGAGAACACGCTGCGGAGCGACGGGTAGATGAATGCGATCGGGCAATCGCCGAAGCAACCTGCGCGTGGCCGAACAGGAGTTCCCCGACAGTGCACTCCACAGTTCCAGAGCAGCTGCGATCGTTTGAGGGCGGAGCTCAGGTCGACGACGAGTCAACAGCTGCACCTGATGCGCAACTTCGTCAGGACAGTCGGGTACCCAGCGGCAAACATTTTCGACGTCTCGCTCACGGGCCTGCATCAGAAAAGTAACCGGGTCGGCAGAAATAAATGTTGGCCTTGCTGTCAACAATTGCCACAGGACCGTTCCCAGCGAATACAGATCACTGACAGCGTCTTGCAATCGGCCCGTGCCCACGAGTTCCGGGGCGCAATGTTGAACATCGCGGAGTCGCAGATCCGCTCGAAATCCGATCGATGGTTTCAACCATCGCGCAGTGAACGGATCCAGAAGAACCGGCTGACCGGTTGACTGCAGCCTAATGTTGCGAAGTGAAATATCACCATGATGCAATTCCTGCAGCTGCAGGCTATGGAGACCGCGCAGGATCGTCCGCCCAATTTCAACGACGACCTGCCAGGGCATGCGGCCACCACGAATCAGTAATTCGTCCAGCTGCCAGCCAGGAACATACGAACTCGCGACCCACCCACCATCGTCATGCGAATCCGAAAGAACCTCTCGCGGCAAACAGATCGATGTTGAAACCGACGCACGCGCCGCATCCACGGCCTCCATTTGTGACCGGACCCGGGTCATCAGCTGTTCGGTTTCCCGTTGGTCACGCTCTGACAGCCGGCTGAGGACGACCAGCCGACTGCGGTCCAGTGTCTCCGCCTGCCACGTTCTGCGGCCCAGCGGTTCACGCAAACGATAGCTGCCTTGCCGCATTTGGAGCGGGTCGGCAGCCTGCAGCCGCTCAGCCTGCCATGGTGTGAGCAATCGATGAGCGACCAGCACGTCCAGCCAGCAGGAATCAAAACCGGGCAGATCGCCGGTCAGCCGACGTGCTTCCGGTTCACACGCAAGCAGTTGCTGCGGTGTGCATAACTGCAGCTCAGTCAGGGAATTCGAGAGTTGTTTCGACGGTGACAGCATCCGTGCTCACCTGATGGCCATGAAACCAGAACGATTTTGCGTGTGGATGGCCATCATCCTGGATACATGGTCTTCAGGCAATGTCCGCCTCGGCAGCGGTCGGCCCCCACAACATCTGACGCTGCGGGCAACCAACGTCGGTGCCAACGTTCTTGATGATCAATCGAGTTGACATTGACTGTCAATAGCAATATTGTCAGGTTTGACAGGGATCAGATTGTTCGACGTCAGTACAGCCGCTGACTTGCACGGTAGCGCTACAAGTTGAGGAGCGGCGAGCACTTGCGCCAGAATGCAGTCAGCAGGTCCTCGAAGCGTCGCTGGGCGATCTTTTGCCATCGGGTTATGCTTCAATAGAATAGCCGTGCGCCAGCTCAACCTGTCACGCTGCCGGTTTTGTCAGCGGACACCTCAACCCAATTCCCGTTTATCTTTAGGAGGCAGTCGCTGATCACCCGCATTCATCCTGCCACAGCGTCGCCCAGCGCAGCGGGATTGCATGAAATCACGATTGGACAACTCCCATTGGGAACAGCACCGACAATGACTGAACAGGATCCCATGCAGAATGCCGCTCGGGATTGGTACCGAAAAGGCACTGAAGCGCTGCAGAAAGAAAACTTTGGGTATGCAGTCGAGTGTTTCGGAACTGCGGTCAAGATGCAACCGGATAACGTGGTGTACCGTCAGACGCGGCACGGCAGCCTTGAAAGAATGTACGGAGGCAACAAAACGGGAGCGCGGTTGTCATCGGTTCGCCTCGTGTCAATCCGCGGGCGACTCAAGAAACACCGCATGAAGAAGGACTGGGCTGCTGTTGACCTGACTGCTGAAGAAGGCATTTTTCTCAACCCCTGGGATGGGCAGTTGTACGCAGATCTCGGGGAAGCCGCCGTGCACCGTAAGGCACAGGAAGTGGCCGAGTACGCCTGGGGCAAAGCGGTCAAGTCGGACATTACCAACATCGCGTATAACAACGCCCTGGGTCTGGTACTCATTGAATGTCGTAAATACCTGGCGGCTCGCGACTGCTTCAAGAGGATTTGCAACGCTGATCCACACAATGGCAAAGCGCGGGCAATGATGACTCAATGCGATGCCCAGTCTGTGATGGACCGAGGTGGTTACGACACCGCCGAAACCACGCGCGACGTGTCGACTCAACCGGAAGCTCCCGTGAATGCGTACGAACAGGACCGCAAGGCGCGGCGGGGACACCAGGCGAGTGCGGACGCTCCTGGTGAATCAGACGAATCCGACCTGCGACACGCGATTCGGAAGGAACCTGACAACCTGAATCACTACCTTCGACTGGCGGAGCATTATCGCGACCAGCGCCAACTGGCGCAGTCCATGGAACTTTACGAACAGGTGCTGGAAAAAACGCCTCACAACACGGACGTTCTGGAGTTCAAGGAGGACGTGGAACTGGACATTCTGCGTGACAAACTTGCGGATGCCGGCGAGCTGTTTCGCAAACACCCGGAGAAAGCTCGCTTAAAAGAGAAGGCGGCGGAACTCAGAAAGCAGCTGACGGCTCGGGAAATCGAAATCCTCGAACCACGCATCGAACGGCATACTCAGGATATGAAGATGCGTTTCGATCTGGCCGAACGTTTTCGAAAGACAAAGCAGTTCGTGAAAGCAATCCCACTTTACCAACAGGCAAGTGCGGATATTCGACTGAAGGAAGACGCGCTCGTCTGGCTGGGTGAATGTTTTGTGCGAAATGGAAAACTGGCACTCGGTGTACGACAATTCGACAGAGCGCTGGAGTCGCTCAATGCAGCGGACAAACCTGAACCGTTCAAACTCGCTCACTACTGGCACGGACGCATTGCCGAGAAAGCCGATCGCCGCAGCGATGCTGAGGCACACTACACGGAAATCCTGAGCGTAGACTATGCTTATCGAGATGTGCAGGAGCGGCTTGAACAGCTCCAGGGCGGTGACGATGACCTGGCGTTTGATGACGATGAGACTGAAGACTGAGTTCCGGGACAGTTACATTGCATCATATCCGGAAAACAAGTTCCCAGCGCGGCGATGTCTCGGGCGAAAAGCATGGTTGTAAAAAGTCAAGGTGCCTCTGGAAGCAAGTCGCAGACTCCCGGCCTCGGCGACGTATCAAAGAATTCGACGTCCATTCACGTGCCGTCGGCGAATCCTCTCAGAATTCCGCCATTTGTTCCGGCTGCCGGTCTTGGCGGGGGTCACCGACAAACGCTTGCCGGCTCGTTGTTTAGCGGCTCGTCCGACTTTGCCGGAACAGTCCGGCACAGGGTCCGCGTGTCCGATGAGGACGACATCGTGCTGCACGACGACCGACCGGACGACTGGGAACATGGCGATCAGGTCGCATTGCTGATGCATGGCATTTCGGGGTGCCACGGCAGTGGCTACATGATGCGGATTGCGGGTAAGCTGAATCGTCGATCTGTCCGCTCATTCAGGATGGATCATCGAGGCTGCGGAGCGGGCGAAGGCCTGGCCGAAAATCCCTATCATGCCGGACGCATCGACGACCTGCATCGTGCTATTCATTCGATCGAAAATCTGTGTCCTGGATCTTCGATTTCCATCGTCGGATTCTCACTCAGTGGCAACCTGTTGCTGCGATACCTTGGTGACCGAAGTTTTGACCACTCCCCGAATGTGTTTCGAGCTGCCGCCGTGTGTCCGCCTGTGGACCTCCGATTTTGTGTAAAACAACTCAGCAGGACACGAGCCGGACAGCGCTACGACCGCTATTTTACCCGTCGGCTGATTAGTCAGGTGTCCGGCGGTCGGCAATGGCGAGACGACCTGCCGCTCGCGCAAGTGAGGCGACTTCCGCGGCGACTCTACGACTTTGACGAGATGTACACGGCGCCGGCATCCGGTTTCGACTCGGCCGACGAATACTATCGTTTCGCCTCTGCACGCGACTACCTGAGCATGATCGATGTCCCCACGACCGTTTTGGCAGCACAGGACGATCCATTGGTATCTCCGGAACCCTTTTCTGATCTGAAATTGCCGTCAACAGTCACTCTGTGCCTGACAGAACACGGGGGACATCTCGGATTCGTTGGTCGACAGCAAGCTGATCCGGATCGCCGCTGGATGGACTGGCGGGTGATCGACTGGCTCCTGAATTAACGGTGCTTCCTCCGAGGTAGAAACCCGGCTTTGCACCAGAACTCGGCTTCCAACACCTCCTGCTCGTCATCCTGACGCTATCGAATTGCTTCACATTGCATGTCGCTGTTCTCTTCGAATTCCCGTCACTCAACGGCGGCGAACATTCCATGCTGTCAGTGCTGGAGCGGCTGAACTCCGGAGCCAGTATCCGATTCACGGCCATTGCTCCTTCACAAGGTCCGCTCGCGGAACGACTGCGGTCGCTCGACATTCCAATTGTACCCTTCGTCGTCCGCTCTTCTGCGGGCGTCAAACGAGATACAAACGAGCTGACAATCGAACTTCAGTCGATCGTCTCCGAACTGCAACCTGATCTGTTGCACGCCAACAGCCTGTCAATGAGTCGTCTGACCGGACAGGTGCGATGGTTGTCGAAATCGGTTTGCCGCACGGGCCACATTCGTGACATCATGAAGCTCAGCGCAAAAGCCATCAGTGACCTGAATCGTCTCGATCGTATTGCAGCAGTATCGCAGGCCACGAAAGACTTTCATGCGGCGAGGGGTCTGCGCCCGGACCTCGCGCAGGTGATCTACAACGGCGTCGATACTGATCGCTTTCGCCGACGATCTCGAATTGATGCGCGGCGAGTGCTGCTGCCTCAGCTTCCAGAATCATCCCGGGTCCTGCTCAACGTGGGCCAGATCTGTTTGCGCAAAGGACAACTCGATCTCGCGAGCGCGGTCGTGCAGTTGCTGGAGACCAGAGACGACGTCCACCTCGTGCTGGTCGGTGAACGCCACTCAGAGAAACAGGAGTCCGCCGCCTATGAGCAGGCCATTTTCGATGGTTTTGATTCCGTCGGTCGGGCGGGCCATTTGCATCGAGCGGGATATCAGGAGAATGTTGAACAGTGGATGAATGCGGCGGATCTGCTGGTGCACACGGCTCACCAGGAACCGCTGGGGCGGGTCCTGCTGGAAGCCGCTGCCTGTGAACTTCCTGTCATTGCGACCGCCGTGGGTGGTACACCGGAGATTCTGGAGGATCAGCGCGCGGCGCGATTGCTGCCCGCAGGTGATCTCGGTGCGCTGACAGAATGCCTGACGCTGGCACTGGACAACCCGTCACAGGGGCGGTCCTTCGCGGCCGTTGCTGTGAGACGCATCAAACAGGAGTTCGGAATTATGCGGTCGTGCCACGCTCTCCAGGAATTCTGGAGCGTGGCTCTCCAAAGCAAATGACACAATGCCGTCCGTGCTGCTGCGCGGCTCCATCAACCCTGATGAAATTCTTCCCAGCGCCGCCAGGCATAGGACCATTCCATCCACATCCGCATCACTGACCATAACAGTCGCATTTGTTCCAGCTGTTCGGGTGGCAGTCGCGACTGAGACGCCGTCGATTCGCGGGCAGCCATGTCAAGTCCCCAACGGCGGGCCAGTGAGCGGCAGATGCCATCGGCGGACAAATCTGTCGGGTCGTCGGTTTCCGACGAAAGACCGGACTCGCGATCGTCGCGCACCAATTGCGCTCCATCTGCAGTCACGAACAGTTCAAACAAACGACTGCGATAGGGATCGACTTCCAGCGGCTGTGTCGATCCCCGAGCCTCCATCAACAGTATTTCCACACCGTTCAGGATGTCGTCGGCCACGGCCAATTGACCGGCCGCTGCTGCATCATCTGATTCTGTCATGCCGTGTGTCTCTTATTCCGATGAATGTGCGGCCGACCTGCGGACGTCTACCATTTCGATACCGGCCCATTGGGAACCTTGATCAACGCTGCCGGTACTTCGCTCTGACGTTCGCCGTGACGTTGATGAATCTGTCGGACAATCTCATCAAATTCGTCGTAGCTTTCAAAGCGTCGGAGCCGATCTTCCAGATCTTCGGGGATTCCCAGCACCGCGCCGTACCATGCCGCAAATTTTCGAAACAGGATGCAGCTGTATTCGGCGTGTTGCTCGACCATGAGTCGAAAATGGTCTGCCAGAAATGACACCTGCTCGTCGGGCGTCGGATTCATTGGCGGTCGCCCCTGGTCGTTCTGCTGCAGGCGTCGAAAGATCCACGGATCGAGCATGGCTCCGCGTCCAATGGCGACTGCCGAACAACCCGTGTCGGCGAACATCGTTTGCGCATCAGCAACTGTTCGTATATCGCCATTGGCAATCACTGGCATCTGGCGGACGGCCCGAACGGTTTCGCGCAGGGCTCTGCGATTCACAGAGCCGCGAAACCCCTGGTCTCGTGTTCGCCCGTGCACAGTAATCGCAGCTGTGCCGATGTTCTCCAGGGCTTCTGCCAGGTGCGGGGCAGCCAGGTGATCATTGTCCCACCCCAGTCGCATCTTGACGGTGACGGGCAGATCGACGGCGTCAATCACGCGGGCCACGATCTCAACGGCTGATCGGGAGTCACACATCAACCGAGCCCCGCCGCCGGCCCCGTTGATGCGAGCCATGGGACATCCCATATTGATGTCGATTCCTTCGTAACCTCGATCCTGCAGCCACCTCGCGGCTCCCACCAGATCATTCACGTCTCCGCTGAAAATCTGAACGCTGAGCGGCCGGTCTTCGTCTGTGGTCGCAATCAGCTCCAGAGACTTCCGTGTGCCTGACAGCAACATGCGAGCGTGCACCAGATCCGTTGTCGCCAGACCAACACCCCCCAGGCGCCGCAACATGACTCGAAAAGCCAGGTGCGTGTAACCGGCCAACGGTGCCAGAAAATACCGAGTTGTCAGCCGCCGCTCTCCGATCTGAAGACCACTGACCGAATGCGGCGAGTCAGTCTGCATCATTCAGTGCCCTGCTGGATCCGCTCGGGTATGCCGGTCTGGCGTTCCACATCGGGGATTTGAACCCCGATCGATTCCATCGCCCGCACGACTTCCATTAATGGCAGTCCAATGACGTTCGTGAGACTGCCTTTGATTCCTTCAACGAATGCGGCAGCCGCACCCTGAATCGCGTATCCCCCGGCCTTGCCGACTGATTCTTCTGTCGCAAGATAGCGATCGACAAGCGATTCATTCAGTTTACAGAACCTGACCTGAGTCGTCACGATCTGCTCGTGCGCGCGTTCGCCGCAAGTGAGGCGAAATCCAGTCCAGACTTCGTGTGTCCCTGCTGAATAAAATCGCAGCATCCAGTCACGAACTTCCGAACGCCAGTGATCGGAACCCGGCTGTCCAAGAACTCGTGTTCCCGCACACTGATCGTCCACCACGACAATCGTGTCTGCGGTGACCAAACAACACTCAGCGGAGACCGACGGACGAACGGGAGCTAGCTCGGACATCACCTGAGCCATCTTGGTATCCACGATGCTGGTCAGCCTCTGCCGGATCGCGGTTCGGTCGGTAAGGTTCTCGAACCCCTGTTCGTCGCTCTGCAGAGGCGGATGAACCGTCAGCCGCCCGACGCCAACGACCGATTCAAGCAGCTCACGCCGCCGGGGAGAACGTGATCCCAGCACGATTTGCACGACGGCTCACTCCAATGAAATTCTGCTCCGTCACCTGAGCTCCTGCACGATCACTGCGTCGTTCTGCGCGTTCAGACGAGCCAGGGAGCGATGACCAGAGCGGTCACTGAAACCAGCTTGAGCAGAATATTGAGTGCCGGGCCGGACGTGTCCTTGAATGGGTCGCCCACCGTGTCTCCAACGACCGATGCAGAGTGGGCGTCCGTCCCTTTGCCAAGTGTGACGCCGTCGACCACCGCGTTGTTTTCAATCATCTTCTTGGCGTTATCCCAAGCGCCTCCGGCGTTCGACTGAAAAATTGCCATCAGCACACCGCTGGCGGTCACGCCGGCCAGCAGTCCTCCCAGCATCTCCGGTGTTCCGGCGAATCCAACGACGATCGGTGCCGCAATCGCCAGCAGACCCGGGACGATCATCTCACGGATCGATGCTCGTGTTGAGATGGCGACGCAGCGATCGGAATCCACTTTTGCGATCGCGTCGTGCATCAGTTGCTGATCTTCTCCAGGCCATTCCGATTGCGGTTTCTCCCCGTGGCGACGGCACGCTTCCAAAGCAATCGTCAGTTCCGGGATTTCCTTGAACTGTCGCCGGACTTCCTTAATCATTTTCTCCGCCGCGCGACCTACTGCCTGCATGGCCAGTGACGAAAACAAGAACGGCAACATCGCTCCCAGCAACAAACCGGCCATGACCTTTGGTTGCGCAATGTTGATCGTTTCGATGTTTGCGGTGGCCATGTACGCACTGAAGAGTGCCAGGGCAGTGAGTGCCGCTGATCCAATCGCAAATCCTTTACCAATTGCGGCCGTCGTATTTCCGACGGCGTCAAGCTGGTCCGTTCGCTGACGAACTTCTGGTGGCAGGCTCGTCATTTCTGCGATACCGCCGGCGTTATCAGCAATGGGGCCATAGGCGTCAACCGCCAGCTGAATTCCGGTGTTCGACAGCATACCGACCGCAGCAATCGCGATCCCGTACAGCCCGGCCATTTCGTAGGCTCCAATAATCGCCGCAGCGATCAACAGAATGGGAATGGCGGTT
>JBDOMX010000363.1:0-2587 GCA_039831615.1 Planctomycetaceae bacterium | reverse complement strand
CGTCAGCCGGGTGCGAAACTGCATCAGCGCATCCATTCACAGTTTGTTTCAGTCACGCAGCTTCCTGTACATCAACACGCCCATCATCACGACCAGTGACTGCGAGGGTGCCGGAGAAATGTTTCAGGTGACCACGCTGGACCTGCAACGGCTTGCTCAGCTGCAGACGGACATCGACTGGAAGCAGGATTTTTTTGGCAAGCCGGCCGCGCTGACCGTCAGTGGCCAGCTGGAAGCCGAAGTCTTCGCCACATCGGTTGGTGATTGTTATACGTTCGGCCCAACATTTCGTGCAGAACAGAGTAATACCACGCGCCACCTTGCAGAATTCTGGATGATCGAACCGGAAATGCCATTCTATGAGCTCAATGACAACATGGATTTGGCCGAGCTCTTTATCAAATCGATCATCGGCAGCGTGTTAGAGCAGTGCCCGGAAGATATGGAATTCTTCAATCAACGCATTGACAAGACGGTTCTGGCAACCCTCGAAAACATCCGGGGCAGCAAGTTCATCCGGCTGTCGTATACAGAAGCAGTGGATCTGCTGCTGGCATCCGGAAGGCCATTTGAATATCCGGTTGAATGGGGCCGCGATCTGCAAAGCGAGCACGAACGGTTTCTCACCGAAGTACATTTTAAGCAGCCGGTAATTCTGTTCGACTATCCTCGCACCATGAAACCCTTCTACATGCGCTGCAATGACGACGGAACGACGGTGCGCGCGATGGACGTGCTGGTGCCACGTGTGGGAGAAATCATCGGCGGCAGCCAGCGGGAAGAACGTCTGGATGTGCTGTTGACTCGCATTCAGGAATGCGGAATGGATCCGGATGACTACTGGTGGTACACCGATTTGCGTCGCTACGGCACGGTCCCGCACAGTGGATTCGGACTGGGACTGGAACGTGCCGTCCAGCTGGTCACGGGCATGACCAATATCCGTGATGTGATTCCATTTCCCAGAACGCCAGGCCACGCAGAGTTCTGAAGCGGCGGACAGGCCGCCGTCAGACCTGTTGAGCCCGCTGGTCTTCCAGTTGATCGAGCATCGAATGGCAGCCGGCACATTCGCGGCGGTGAGCGTCAATCATGGCAGTCCGCTCGGCGTCCATAAGACCGCTGACGTAATCCGGCGCGAGCTCGCGCACATGCGCACACGAAATACCTCCAGGCCCCTTGCCGCGCAATAAATACAGTCCACCGCCTGTCGCAACGGCCACGAGGCCTCCCAGCGCGGCTCGTCGCGTCAGTCGAGTCGAGTCCATGTGTGGCGGTCGTGCGACGCTGCTCAATGTCCCTGGTGAACAGGGCGACCATTCGGGATCGCTTGTCATGATTCTGCTTTCAGTCCGTCAATTCTGCGACCGACATCGCGGTCGATCTGATCCCACTTTACTGCATGTTATTCTGTCGCATCTTCCAGCTGATATCTGTACGTGAGCTAACAGATGTCAGGACTGTCGGCGACAAACGTCGATTGGCAGAGCCACAGGTCGTTGGAAAGACCGCCAGTTCGAGTTTGACGGTGGTCCACTGTTTCAATACCTGGGAATGCCCTGACACTTATGTCGTCACCGCCATCTGCATGGGCCCAAAATCCACGCTGCCGGACAGGCGGTCCACCTGCTGAAGATAAATCCGCCGTCGGTGAATCTGAATTAGTCCATCGGCCTGCAGTTCGCCCAGCGTGATGGTGACGGTTTCCCGCGTGGCACCGATGGCGCTGGCCATCTCCTGATGCGAAATCCTTAGATTGATCCACAATCCAGCGTCACTCTGTTGTCCGTATTTCTCAGCGAGTTCCAGCAATAAATGAACCAGACGATCACGACTGGACCGGTACAGCAGCGATTTGAGGCGACGTTCGATGCGTCGCAGCCGGAGTCCGTAGAGCCGGGTGAGTGATAACGATACCTGAGGATACCGAGCCATCAGTCCATGCATCGTGTCTCGCGGCATGAGTACGATTAAGGACTTCTCAATGGTCTCTGCATACTCTTCGCGCCGGTGGGGACTGAACAGCGACAACTCGCCAAACATTTCTCCCGGTTCAATGAAGCTCAGGATGGCCTGTTTGCCTTCGGACGTTACGTGGTAGATCCGAACTCGTCCGCGCGCCAGCAACAACACGGAATCACTCATGTCGGACGGGAGATACACAACATCACCGCGCGAAAACTCGCGGGAGAAGCAGGACGCCTCGACTTCACGAATTTGATCCGGTGTCAACTGGCTGAACAGCGGACACTTTTTCAAATACCAGTATTTTTCATTCATTGTCACGGCCTGACTCCTCGGAAACATCAGCGGCCCAGGTGGGTTCTGCCGTCAAAATCCGAGCCTGTTCCCGGTGGTCGCTCCACAGACAAATGCAGAGATCCCAACCCATCGACTGTGGAGGCGTTCGTGCGACGACAACAATGTAACGTTGCTTACAGCATTTTCCGAATTCGGCCAGACTGATTCCGTTTCCTCCCCGCCACAGCGGATCGCGCATCGCGGTGAAAGCCGGGTGGTAAGCGTTCACGGGTTGTTTGGAAAAACAGGTAAAAGTGACCTGGCCCTGGTAGAACGAATCGGCGAC
>JBDOMX010000624.1:0-2591 GCA_039831615.1 Planctomycetaceae bacterium | reverse complement strand
TTCGTCGCTCTGGATTCCACCAAAGCATGGAGGCAAAATTGGCTCGCTCGTCGAGGAAAACTGGAATATTCTCGACGAAGCAAAGACTCGTGAAATGATGATTGGATTCAGGAATGTGAATCTACTGGATGCATTTGACGGGTTTTCGGATGATGTTCTTTGGCAGGCCATTCAGAGCAAACGTGACGCTGCGGACGAGGCCGACGAAGAAGATGTCAAGTCGAAGGTGTTGCAGCTCAAGATTGAGGAGTGGGATGTCTTCTCGAAGCCCGATCCGGAATTGAATTCTCGCGACTTTCGATTACAGCAGGTTGATCCGCCACCAGGGTACGAGCAGTACATTGAAAAAGTTGTTCTGGTTGAACGGCTCCGTGTCGTGAAAGCACTCACAGGATTCACACGCATTGGTTCACCGGGTGACTACGGAGATCTCAGCGAGATTCCGGATCTGCGAAGGGCACCGCTGGCGCGTTCACTTCCCACTTGGGTGCCTGCAGCGGAAGTGCGAGGCGAAGGAATATTCATTCAGCTAAAGGAAGATGCTGTCGCCCGATGGTTGAAAGATGAAAGCATCAAAGAACGAATGAATCAACTGTCCGCCGCACATATCGAGTTTCGACGTCTCCGAGGGATTCTGCCAAACGATGATGATTTTGCAGCGGGACGATATGCGCTAATTCACTCCCTTTCGCACGCATTGATCCGTCAGTTTTCAATTGATTGCGGTTATTCAGCAGCCAGTATTCAGGAACGTATCTACTCCGCTCCGCCGGAGGAGTCCAGTGGCGCTATGGCGGGTGTATTGCTATACACGGCCGCCGCAGACAGTGAAGGCACTCTCGGAGGGCTCGTCGCGCTGGGTGAGCCTCGAACACTTGCAAGTCATTTGGATCAGGCATTGGAAAGAACTCGGCTTTGTGCGTCAGATCCGCTGTGCTCAGAACATCACGCTGTGCCCGATGGCATGACTCTGCACGGTGCGGCGTGTCACGCGTGCATGTTTGTTTCCGAAACGTCATGCGAACGTGGCAATAAATATCTGGACAGAACCTTCCTTGTGGAGACCATGACCGGCACGTCCACACCGTTTTTTCGCACCGAGTGAACATGCTGAAGAAAATCGCGAAAGAGCTCTCTGATATCGTCAGTGACATGCCTGCGGCGATAGTCGACGGTCTTGTGTCCGATCTGCTGTCTGTCGGGCATCATGCCGTCGGGCGTGCCGCATCTTCCGCTGTACGACACCGATTAGCATCCGTTCTGGTCGAAGCACAATCAGCAGGACTTGGAAGGGACGCAGTTGCTCTTGCCGTACAGACGGCACTACATGCGTATCAGTCTTCACGCAAATCGCAATCTGTTGAATTGGTCTGGACCGGTCCAAGCCCGCCACAATCGCATCTTCGTCGAACCGACCAGGCATTGCTGGAAGTTGTGGCAAAGGCAGAATCAGAACTGTGGGTCGTGTCATTCGCAGCGTATGGAGTCCAGATTGTGATGGACGCTTTGCGAGATGCCGTATTGCGTAATGTGACTGTTTCTTTGGTTCTTGAGTCCTCCGAGCAAAGTGATGGCCGTCTATCAGGTGACCAAATCGACGTTCTTCGCACTGAGTTGGGAGAACGGGCTCGAGTCTACATCTGGCCCAAGGAGAACCGAAAGGTGAGCAACGGGCGACGAGGCACGTTGCATGCGAAATGTGCCGTAGCTGATAGCCAGCATCTCTTCGTCTCAAGCGCGAATCTTACGAACTCTGCTTTGGAGCTGAATATGGAGCTCGGCGTCTTGGTAGGAGGCGAAAAGAACGCATCACTGGTTCAGAGGCAACTAAATTGGCTTGTTGAGAGTAACACGCTAAGGCGTCTATAGGCCATAGGAGAATCGCTGAACCCCATGCCGATAATCTTGTCACAACGCATTGATGTTGAAAGTGAGTACGAGGATGTTCCTTTTGCACGCTATCACTTTCCAAAACGATATATCAGACAGCTGAAAAGCGGAGATCGTTTTGTTTACTACCAGGGTGATCGGCAAAGAAGAGACCGTCGTTATTACTATGGCTGCGGTGTAGTCGGAAATATCACTCCTGATGTCGAAGGCTCAGCGTTCTTTGCGGAGATCCTCGACGGCTGCCGATTTCCACAGAACGTGCCCATCTATGACGGGGAAGGCGGTTTTGTTGAATCGCTCGGGTTTGCAGAAATCCGTAATAGCGAAAACCCTCCATGGCAGCAGTCTATTCGAAAACTGTCTGAGGCAGCCTACGAGTCCATTCTTACAGCGGCGCTTGTGCCGGCAAACTCTGGCTCCTTGAGTCAGATTATCGAGAGCCAAACAGACGATCTGCAAGTGTTGGAGATTCTGAATGCACAATACATGCATCTCGACCCAACGATTCGCGATCGACGTATTGCAACATACCTTGATCGCGGGACGGCCGTCACACGTGCCCTGAAGAGGATTCTTGGAAGCACCTGTCAGGTTTGCGGATGGCACGGATTTCGAAAACCTGACGGCACAGACTACATTGAGGCTCATCACCTCGTCCAAGTGGCCGCTATGGCACCAAATTCACTTTGTACGGACAACGT
>JBDOMX010000309.1:0-11417 GCA_039831615.1 Planctomycetaceae bacterium | reverse complement strand
AACTCCGGCGCTCGCGCTTTACTGATTTCTTCGGCATTTCTGACGCTCCTTGCGTGTTACTATAACACACTTATTTGAGCGCCCACTTTCCGTAGGGAATTCCACTGAAATCTTCGAACCGATTTGTGGACATATCGGTCGTTCGATGCGGGCACTGGGGCATTCACTTTTGCAGTCACATGGACATTCCATTGCGTCGGGGGATGCCGATCTCGAGGGGCAGCATCGTCTTTCCGCTTCCGCAGCAATGGACGCCTGCGACGGATTCATCAAGTCAGGAATTTCCGGCGTCTTCTTTATCCCCTTCGTGACGCCGACCAACGAAGACGATCCCAACCTGGAAATCATCGGCCGACTGCAGGCTTCCGGAATTGAAGTGGTCCTTCTCGACCGTGACATCGTTCGCTACCCCGGTCGCAGCGAACATGATCTGGTCACCGTCGACCACATGCGGGGAGCTGCGGCATTGACCAATCATCTGATTGGTCTTGGACATCGTGAACTTGCATTCTGGATTGCGCCGGATACTGCCGACACCATGCAGCTTCGCATCGCCGGCATCCAGCATGCAACTTCACTCGCTGGTCTCACATTCGGGCGGAATGACGTCCATAGCTGTGACCCGTCCGACCGTGAAGCCGTCAGTCGACTCCTCAAGACTCATCGTCCAACCGCCATCATTTGTGAAAACGATGTATTCGCGGCATCCCTGATGCGCACACTCTTCGCTTTGGGGATACATGTTCCCAAAGATATTTCAGTCGCTGGCTATGACGATGTGCACTATTCGTCTCTATTGACTGTGGCTCTGACGACAGTCGCCCAACCGTGTGAACACCTGGGAGTGGCGGCCGCTCAGATCATGCTGAGCAGAATCAAGCACCGCGACCTGCCACCGCGGGCGGTGCTGCTCAATCCGGCCGTGGTCGTTCGTGAGTCGACGGCGGTCCCTGCGGGTCGATAGTGCATTCGCTCATTCGGACACACTTGCTCTATTCACATTGCACTGGGTTGATCGGCCGAACTACCGGTTATTGGTGGGCCGCCCAGGACGCCAGATCCTCGCGATTGATCTTCACGTTGTGACGTGTGTCGACGGGCAATTCTTTTCGAAAGAAGATCGTCCGGATACCGGCCGTCAGCGGATTGGCAGCTCCGAGGTTCAGCAACTCCTCCTCAAAAACAGTCCGCGCCAACTGCGCGGCCGGCATTTTTCCCGGTTCAGGCTCGACGACAATCGCCGGGGACTGTTGTCCTCGCGGGCCCATCCCCACGAGGGCCGATCGATAGACACTGGAGTGCTGGTTAAAAATTGCCTCACAGCGAACCGAATACAACGGCCCGTCGACCGTAAGAACGATGTGCGACTTGCGGCCGCAAAACCAGAGTCGCCCTGAATCGTCGAAGTAGCCAACATCGCCCATACGATGCCAAAATCCATTGCCGTCCGGGATCTTCGCCAGACGGGTGGCGTCCGGCCGACGGTAGTATTCTCGAGTCGCCACGGGGCCGCGTACAATGATCTCGCCAATCTCTCCGGCCGGCAATTCCACAGCCTGGTCGAGTGACGCGACGGCATCAAATGTGACTTGAATGATCTTCACGGTCATCTGATCAAAAACGTGTCCGACGCAGGTTCCTGCACCTTCCGCCGTGAGTGCCGACGTCGACTGCAGGACTTCTCTGCCACCGATGGCGGCGACAGGCAAACATTCCGTCGCACCATACGGGGTATAGATGTCAGCTGATTCAGACAGGGCACCGGTCATTCGCTGCAGCACATGAATGGGGACGGGCGCACCGGCTGACAGAACTCGCCGCAGAGTCGGCAGCCGGACATCGTTTTCGTCACAGTAACGTCCAATCTGATTCCACATTGCCGGCGAACCAAATGCCTGAGTGACTCCCTGGTCACGAATCGCAGTCAGAATCTTTTCGGGATCGACGTCGGCAGGTCGCGTCGGATTCATATCCGGAACCACCGTCGTCACCTGCATGGCCAGATTGAACAGGGCGAACAACGGAAAGCCGGGCAGATCAACTTCGCCTGGCTGGATGTCAAAGCGATCACGGATCAGATCCACCTGCGCGTCAAACATTCCATGTTCATACAGCACTCCCTTGGGCGGCCCGGTACTTCCACTGGTGAAGATGATGGCCGCAGCATCTGTGGACTGTGTTTGCGGCAGGGGAATGGATGCGTCCGAACCACGCTCAAGCAGATCCGCATAAGAAATACACCCGAGCAGTCCTGCAGCTCGCCCCACGCAGACGTTGATCTTCGCACGCCGGAATCGCCGGAACATGAGTCGACGAATCACGTGCACCGGCGGAATCCCACAGAAGCCGGCAGGGTCGACTTCGTCCAGACAATCGAAAATCCGCGAACGTCCCATGCCGGGGTCAATCAGGGTGCAGATGGCTCCGCTGCGAAAGATCCCAAACGTCAACGCGATAAATTCCAGGGACGGGGGAACCATCAGCACCTGGCGCATGCCGGGCTCCATCCCCAGCCTGATCAGGCCGCGGGCGATCTGGTTGGCTTCCTGGTCCAGTTGTTCGAACGTCCGCTGGGAGTAGACCACGCGGCCGACGGAATCCCTGCCATGCGGAACGACCACAGCACGTTGCGTGCCCGCGACGCGAGCGGATGTCGTCAGACGATCGGCGATATTGAGTGGCGTGGACATGACGATTGACTGGTCAAAACCTGTGAGCCGCTGCACCGTACATGGAATCCGCTGAGTCGCAATCGCGACGGGCAGCGGAACCCGCGATTCTGACGATCCCGCCTCACTGCCCGGTTGTCTGCGGCTTCGAGGTCGAATCCCGATGAAGTCGTCGTTAGATTACACAGTGAAACTCATTCTTCATTGTGCTGGACCTTCACTTATGCGAGCCGCCTGCCTCACTGTGTTCATGGCTGTCGTCCCGACGCTCAACGGCGTTTCCGCTGAGTTGCAGCTCCTGCCTTCGAGCTTTCGAATGCAGGGACCTGAGGCAACGCAGCGAGTGATTGTCGAACGGTTCGCAGGAAATATTGCGCGAGGTGTCGCGGACGACTATCAACTGAATCCCGTCGATCCATCCATCGCAATCGTCGAAGAAGGGGTCGTGATACCGAAAGCCGATGGCGTCACGGAACTGCAGGTCGTGGTCAATGGCGACGTGCAGGCAACCGCCGAGATCATCGTCACGGGAATGGAAACTCCGCACGCCTGGTCATTTCGTCATCATGTCCAGCCGCTGCTCACGCGATTGGGCTGCAACGGTGGGGCCTGTCACGGGGCATTGGCAGGCAAGGGGGGATTCCGACTGTCGTTGCGCGGATACAATTCGGATCAGGATCACTTCAATATGGCGAAGCAGCATCTCGGGCGGCGGATTGATCCTGCCAATCCCGGGCTGAGTTTGATTCTGACCAAACCCACGGCGGCGGTCGCCCACAAAGGCGGCCGGCGAATGGAAACGGACTCGCTGAACTATCGAGTGCTTTCAGAGTGGATCGCGGCAGGGACTCCCGGGCCCCAGGAGACCGATGCCACGTTGGATCGACTCGAAATCCTGCCCAACAAAGTGATTCTGAAACGCGAGGACACTCAACCATTGCTGGTCCGTGCCCATTACGCCGATGGCCGCATTGAAGACGTCACCCACTGGTCCCGATTCACGTCGTCCAATGAAGCCGTGGCCCGGTTAACCGCCGACGGAAAGGCAACCATCGTGGGTCCCGGCGAAGGGGCCGTGACGGCCTCGTTTGGCAGTGAGGTGGTCATCTCCCGCATCACCGTCCCGTTCGAACAGGACGTCGACCCTGCGGTGTATCTGCAGGCCGACCGGCGGAACGTCATCGACGAACTCGGATTAAAGAAATTGAAGCAGCTCAATCTCGAACCATCCGGTCGGTCGACCGACGAAGCATTCGTTCGCCGGAGTTTTGTCAACACCATCGGGCTCCTGCCGACATCGCAGGAGGTCCGTGAATTCATCTCAGACGCCAACTCGACGAAACGCGATGAACTGATTGAGCGTCTGCTGGAACGTCCTGAGTTTGTCGACTACTGGACTTATCAGTGGTCAGACCTGCTGATGATCAATGGCAATCTGTTGCACCAGGAACAGGTCAAGTCCTATTACAACTGGGTCCGCGGACACGTCGAGAAAAACACCCCGTGGGATGAATTGGTCCGGGAACTGGTGACATCCAAAGGATCGGGCATCGAGTACGGTGCCACCAATTTTTATGCCCTGCACCAAAAACCGGAAGACATGGCGGAAAACGTTAGCCAGGCATTTATGGGACTGTCCATCGGCTGTGCCCGCTGCCACAACCATCCACTCGAAAAATGGACCAACGACCAGTACTACGCGTTTGCGAACCTGTTTTCGCGCGTCCGGGGAAAAGGATGGAGCGGCGGATCAAGTGGTGACGGCAAACGCACGCTGGTGACAGTCTCCATGGGCGAACTGACACAGCCGCGCACGGGCCAGCCGCAACTGCCCACTCCGCTCGACGGCGTGCCGGTCGCGTTTGATGACACACGAGACCGACGGGAACACATGGCCGACTGGCTGGTCTCCGATGGGAATACCATGTTTGCGCGGTCGATCACGAATCGTGTCTGGAGGAATTTCATGGGCGTTGGCCTGGTGGAGCAGGTCGACGATATGCGAGCATCCAATCCGGCCAGCAATGAAGAGCTGTTGGCCGCACTGGCCGGCTACCTCGTGGCAGAAGAGTACGACCTGAAGTCTCTGATGCGTGCGATCCTGCAGTCGGAAACGTATCAGCGGAGCAGTGAGACGCTGGAGACCAACAAGGGCGATTCCCGGCACTACTCACGTTCATTCCCGCGTCGAATGATGGCCGAAGTGATGCTGGACGCTGTCAGTCAGGTCACGGGCGTGGCAACTTCGTTCACACAAATCAGCGGTCCGGGAGGAGATGTGCGGAAGACGGACTTTTACAAGGAAGGAACTCGCGCCCTGCAGCTGTACGATTCCGCGGTTGATTCGTATTTTTTGAAAACGTTTGGCCGTAATCAGCGGCGAATCACGTGCGAATGCGAACGCAGCAACGATCCGAGCATGGTCCAGGTGCTGCATATTTCAAACGGCGGGACGCTGAACGGGAAACTCAAAGCAGAAGACAACCGCATCTCTCAGTGGCAAACTGAGTTTGCCGGCAATGACGCCGGGCTGCTTGACGAAATGTTTTTATCAGCGTTGTCCCGATACCCACAGGATCGGGAACGTGAAGAGTTAATGGCAATGCTGAGTTCAACAGCACAGCAGGAACGTCGGCCGTTGCTCGAAGATATCCTCTGGAGCATGCTCAGTAGCCGCGAGTTTCTGTTCACGCATTAAAATTCTCGAACGGTCCTTAAGCCGCGCGCCGTTTGCGCCACACTCTGGTACCGGCGAAGATCATGAAGCCGCTCAGCAACAGTAGCGTCGAACCCGGTTCAGGAACACTGGCTGCCCCTGGGAAAGAAGGCGTCTGCGGGACAACAGGGTCGCCGATTGAGAACTGCAGGTTATCGAACCCGGCGATGAATGGAACATTGGTCCCGGTAAAGGGACTGGTGTAACCAAACCCCCCGAGTGACTCGCCCGGAAGAATCGGCTGAAAAGCAAAAGGGTCGTTGAGGTCCGGCCCGAAAGCCAATGCGAACGGCGGAGCTTCGAAGGCAGTTCCCGGTGCCCCGTATGTGTCGTTCTTGGGGTCATCTGCGGCGAGGTAGCTCCAGTCGCTTGGCATTGCCGGATCCACAGGAAGGAAAAAATGCCCCCAGCCTTCCGGGGTGAAGATCGAACTTTCGCCGGCGGTGAAAGAGCTGTCTGCGTCGTCGAAAAACGGCATGGACCAGAGTATGAGGTTTGGACCACCGGTCTCTGAGATGTTTGTGATTGTGTAGCTGTACTCGAAGTCGTCTCCCACCGGTGTCACGACCGTCGCGGCGCTGGACGCAGGGATCACTTCCGCGAGCGCCGCACCCGATTGGAGAATACCGAGCGTCAGGAAGGCAATCGTGCCAATCAATCTTCGCACGGCTCGAAGTGAGACGACCTCCCAGGAGTTGCCACGTTTCATGCTGCTGAATGTTGGTGAGTTCCGGTTCCCGGTGCGATTCAACATGACAGATTCCTGAAGGCACTCTGGTCTGATCTGGTAAAAGTGTAGATGCGTGCGACGTGCGGAACAAGAACATGGTCTCTTTGCAGACAGGTTTTGTCAGAAGCCAGGCATGAACAAAACAGTCACGAGCCAGTGTGCAGGCCGTCCCGGACCAGATCCTGAAGCGAACGCTGACCGAGCGGACCAGCCAATGACGGCAATGCATTCAACCGCACAAGGTATGCTGGCGGGTCCAGGCGCACCGCCGTTCCGGCAGTGGCCGACGCCCATATCATCCCTGCAGCCGCGTCGATTTACTCCTTGTTCCGCCCCACGTTCCTCCCATGCTTATAGTCGCCGGAGCTGCGTCACTCCGCTCCTTGATCCGGCCTGCCTTACTTACTCGTCTTCATGCCAATGGCTAATACGCAGGTCGAAATCGTCGAATGCGTGGAGTTCCTCAACACGAGCTCCACCGAAGGACGTGTACGACTTGTCGATAAACTCCACGTAATCAGTGGTTGAACCTGCGTTGTTCGTTTGCTTGGATTCCGCACTATGTCGGGCGCCACCGAGCAGTTCGGCACAACGCCCGTGCCCTCTGCCTTCGGCCAGCTTCCGAGGAGTCAAGCCTTGCTTGTCTTTGGCGTTCATGTCGGCAGCGTTTTTCAGGAGAAGTTCGACCGTGTGCGGATGAGCATGGAATGCGGCCAGATGCAGGGGCGTGGCACCCCAGTTGGTCGTCGCATTGACGGCGGCGCCAGATTTCAACAGGAGTTCCATCGCTTCCAGACGAGTGTCGCCGACCTGGGCCGAATCGTGAAGCAGGGACAAACCGGTGCCGAAACGGATCCGTGCCTGAGATGAGTCCCGCTGCAACAGCCGCCGTGCAAGATCCAGCTGATTGAGATCGATCGCAAGTTTCACGTCCGGCCTGGCTCCCCGCGCGAGTAGATGTTTGAGCATTTTCGGGTCGCGTGTGGCAACCGCGCTATAGATCGGCAGGCTGCCCCAGACGTCGCGCGTGTTCAGGTCAGCTTCCCGGTCCAGCAACAGGTCGACGATTTCGGGGGTTCCATCGGAACAGGCTCTGGCGAGCACCGTCCAGCCCGTCCGCGTGCCGATTCGCCAATCGGCACCATGGTCCAGCAGCAACCTGATCAATTCCTCATTCTTTTGCGCCACCGCCAGGTACAGGATCGGTGTCTGATCCGGATCGTCCAGTTTCGCGTTGGCCAGTCCTGCGTTGTCCATGAGCATCGCGGTCACGTGTTCCAGGTCGCATGCCCGAACTCCCTCGAACATGGCCTGCACTTCGTCGTGATGCAGTGACGTATGCTGACCGAATGCATCGTAGGACGGCATGTTGTCCGACCAACGTTGTCGCAGAACGGCCAACAGCCGTTCCAGGGTTTGTCGCAAACCTGCCAGATGACCAGCTCGCTCCGCCACTTCGCAGAACTCGGCTAGTCTGGTCAGGATTCGCTGACGATTGGTGGCCGTCCCTTTGGGTTCCTCGTACTGCATCGCGCGGTCGAACAGTTGCGCCAGGTTTTCCAGAATCCAGTAGGCGCAGGCATCGGCAACGGCGCAGGAATAGACGTGATCGTCGGCGGCCGCCGGGCACCCCTGCACCAGTTCGCGTCGATAGACCAGCTCCATATCGGCCACAACGGGTGCGGGAATGTCCCGCACGCACCAACAGGTGGGAAAACGAATGCGTCCATACACACCATCAAGGAGTGCATGGCGGAAGTTGCCAAACTCGAAATCGAACAATCGCAGCCGATCACCGGACAGCACACAGTTATCCGGGCAGGCATCGCCGTGCGTGTAGGTGAGGAAAGGGCCGGGATCGGCCATGACTCTGGCGACATGTTCAATGTCCGCCGCAAACTCCGGCGCAACTTTGACGTTCAGCGATTCGCAGCGTTCGACCAGGGCGGGCGCATAGTCCCTGGCGTGATCGGCCAGCCTCAACCGCTGGCGACCGTCTCCCGGTCCCAGGACATCTCGTATCTTTTGGTATTCTTCGCCGTGGCCTGCGCTGATGGCATGCATGTGGCCCAGCGATTCGGCCAGCAGCAGCAGCAGTGCGTGCCGTGCTTCGTTCGCGCTCCCACGGGTCAGCACGTCGTCCAGCTCTCTGGCACCGCCAAGGTCTTCCATCAGGAAGAAACCGGCTTCCCGGTGACCGCCGTAAAACCGAGGGCACGCGAGTTGGTGTTCATCCAGCGTCGCCAAGAACTCCAGACCCGCCCAGTCGCGGAATAGACCGACTGCCGGCCGTGATTTGGGATCGTCCGGGTCGTATTTGTGTTGCCGCGCCTGCTTGATGACCAAAGACTCGGGAGTGCCGGTTGGCCCATCGAGCACGGCGCAACGCAACAGCAGATTGCGCCGTCGCTCGTGAGACAGCCTCTGCGCATGACCCAGTCGTACTTCCGCGCCCCATTGCCGGCTCAGGACCTGCTCGGCGGCCGCAAGCAGATCAGCAAACTCGGTTTTGATTTCGGCGGTCTGGCTCATCCGGATACTGGCTACTCCTGGCAACTGCGGGGTTTCTCACACTCAGTAGGTAGGCCGGACCAAGCGCAGCGCCGTTCCGGCAATGGCCAGCATCCATGTCATTGCCGGAGCGGCGTCGCTTCGCTCCTTGATCCGGCCTACGCTGGTTCGCCCCAGTCATCGGGGGCGTTCGCGCGGTTCGGAGCTACAGCGCCCCAATCGACATCGTAGTGTCCCAGGCGAACGAATCGATGAAACGAAGACCAGCGCCAGTCAGCAATTCGTCTTACCAAGTGATGCTTCCGCGGATTCCAGTGAATGTAGTCCACGCATCGCTCAAGATCGATTTCGTCTCGCACGACGTGTTCCCAAAAGCGAGGTTGCCAGATGCCCCGTTCACCTCGCTTTCGCTGTGACTCAGTGACAGTTGCCTCCGGCAGCCCTGCTCCGAGCCACTCACGACTGAATTCCGACTTGATCTGTTTCAACCGCAATGAATATCTGTCGTCGCCCGGAGGCAACTGGAGTACAACGTGCCAGTGATCTGGCAGCAGCACAGTGGCCAAGAGCGTGAATGGATGCACGCTGCGGACCGAAGTGATCGCCTGCCGAAGAAATGCCCGACCATGCTCGGTCGTGAGAATGCGACGGCGGTTGTACGTTACCATGGTAAAGAAATACGTACCTCCATGAACAAACCACCGGCGATAGTCGGACATGTCATCTCCCGGGAGCCCGATTGCATCATGTACCGTTCCAGTTGAGTGAGTCTATTCGCACTGTTCGGTGACTTCCACTTCTTTGCCGGAGCGGCGTCGTTTCGCTCCTTGATCCGGCCTACATTGCTCAGTCCAGATTAAACCAATCGGTATCGAGGCCGAAGATGTCGTCGCTATGGTCCTTCACCCTGTCACCGTCGAATTCCGTGTCGGCGATGAACCAGTCGGAACCGCTGCCGCCGTCCAGATCATCCTTTGAGCCATCGCTGGCGTTCATCCCGACAAAGTACGCGTCGCGGATCGTCTCCGCACGCATGATCACGTCGTCCTGATCGTCATCGCCATCGGCGTCGACATCAGTCTTCGCCCATTCCGACATGATGTGACACAGAGCGGCGAGATTGTTGTCGACGGGAGTCTCGCCTGCGATCAGGATGTCCTCGTCTTTCTGACCCTTGATCTTGTCAGCGCCCAATCCGCCGATTAGCAGGTCGCGGCACGCCTTGCCGTCCAAACGGTCGTCGTCGGCTCCGCCCACCAGCACGTCGTTCCCCTTGCCGCCGCGGAGCTTGTCGTCACCCGCGCCGCCAAACAGCCAGGCATTCACGCCCAGATCGGAATGCACCTTGATGTCGTCGTTGCCGTCCAGCCCGTAAACGATCACCTTGTTGATGGCCTCATTGTTGCCTTCGATTTTGAAGCTGCCCATGTCCATCGAGCCAGCCATGGAACCGGACTTGAGCGTGACTTTGAATTCTCCAGCGATCGAGCCGAACTTGACGTCAATCTTGTCGTCCAGCGAAGAACCCCTGACGACCAGGACCTTGCCGCCGTCGCCACAGAAACAGTCGATGACATGCACGGAGTTGTTGGCGGCGCCCGTCACGGTCACTGTTGCGATTGCCGTAGCTGCGCCGCCATCTCCATCGCTGACTTCATAAGTGAACGAATCGTCGAACGTCACGCCCTCGGCCGTGATGATGGTGCCGGTCGTGGTCACGACCAGCGGATCGTTGATCGGTCCGGCGGGATCCGAATCATTGACCAGCACTCCGTTGTCCGTTCCGTCACCAGCGGTCGCCGTGCCATTCGCATCGTTCGCCACAAACAGCGTAAAGACGTCCGCGTCGTAGCTGTCGTTCACCGCATCTGGATCGACGTTGGTCACGGCGATCGCGAAGTCGGTCGTCGAAATGCCGCCGGCCCCATCGTCCGCGTGGACCGTAATCGTGTGGGTTGTCGGGCCATCCAGCAGCGAGTCGTCCGCCACGGTGATCACGCCCGTCGTGGCATTGATACCAAACCGTCCTCCGGCATCGTCCGCCAAAGTGTAGGTGACCGTATCATCGTCCGGGTCCGTTGAAGTCGCAGTAATCCCGACCGCGGTTCCCAGAGCTGCGCCTTCCGCTACTTGATTTGTCGCGAGATCACTATCTTGCGGCTCACCTGGTGCTGCGTTGGGACTGATCCCCGGCGCTCCCGGATCGACGATCACAGCCTTGGCAGTCAAGTCATCGTCGCCGCGCTGGCCGTCGACAAAGTGTAACACGATCGTGTTACCAACGAATTGTGCTCCGGTCGTGCCGTCATACAGAAACTCGTACCAATGAGGCGTCGTGTTGCCTGGCTCGGGTCCGAACTTGTAGTACGTATTGAAGGAGTCCGAGTTTTCTGGAATGAGTGTAACCGTTGTCGCAGCGCCCGCGCCCGCGAGCTGCACCGCGAAGTTTAGGTGCCCGATCGGGAACTGAATACCTGCGGGAGCGTCACCTGGCGATGGGTTGGTGGTAGCGCTCACCTGCGTCAGCGGCGCACCGGGCTGCGAGACGACCGTGATGAAGCTGCCATCATCCGAGTCGGGCAGAGAAGCGACATAGTCCTGTTCACCGTCGGGGATGCCGTCGGCGTTCCCGTCACCGCCGTTGGGCGCCAAGCCTTCCACACCATCGCTCACTCCATCTGAAGTTCCCCAGAAATAGTAAGCGCCTCGAATTGGTAACATTGGAAACCACACGGCGCGGACTCCATTTGTGATCTAACATCTTCTGTCAGGCGAAACGGAGACGAGCTGT